>CAMNFW010000007.1 GCA_946537565.1 uncultured Ruminococcus sp.
AAGCCTATAAGCTCTAAGATCGTCAGCTGTGCCGCTCAGGATATCGGCTTTTGCGGTATCGCCAACATCGACAGCTCATACACCGCAACTCATGTTGATGTCCGTACCGGCTCAAAATGGCTGGGTGACGAAACAGTTACAACTGCTTACAGTATATGCTCCGATTTTTACAGTCATTACAAGCTCTCAAAGTCTGACGTTTACTGCTCTCAGCCTGAACTTACAAAAGATCAGCTTATCGCTGAGCTGACCGCTCTCTGCGATAAATATAGGTAAGAAACTTTTAAGGGCACCTCTAAAAACCCACTTTTGAGAGGTGCCCTTAAGTATATGCAGTGTACAAAAACCATTCAAGTCTTGCCGTTAAACCTGCACCGTAAAAGTATTGAACAAGCTGCAATCACGGGAATCTCAGAAAATTTTTGAGATGCCCTTATTTGTCCTCCGGAAACATTTCATCATAAATGTCTTCCCAGCCTTCTGCTTCTTCTGCATTTTCAAGGGAATTTTCAATGTCAAAATAGTACACTGAATCAAGCAGATCTTCAAAGCTGTCAAATTCCTCTGTGCCAAAATCATCGTCATATATATAGAATTTCCCGGTTTCAAGATTTATGTAAAAATCCCTGAACAATGCCTCTCCAACCAGAAGTCCCTTGAATCCGTCTTCATGATCAAAAGCTTCGTCTGCCATGTAAAAGCTCATACCTACACTTTCAAAAGAAATGTCAATTCCCTTTGTCAGCCTGAGCCAGTCTTTATAATCCTCAGGAAGCTTGTATCCGACAGCCTGCTCCAGCCTTGATATTTCCGCTTCTGATGCGCCTTCCTCGACCTTGCAGACGCCGCCCAGCTCTTCAATTACCTTTATTATTTTAATATAACAGTCATAGCTGTCAGAAATATTTTTGTTCATAGTTTTTCTCCTTTTATATAATTTTTACTTTAAATATAAAATGCCCCGAAGTTTTTTCTGCTGAAAACAACTTCGGGGCATTTCTTTTTTTCAGAAATATCAGTTATTTCTTTATTCTATGCCTGCCTGCTGTTTTGCGGCAGTAAGAGTGTTTTTCATGAGCATTGCTATCGTCATGGGTCCTACTCCGCCGGGAACAGGTGTGATATAACCTGCTCTCTTCTCGGCTGACTCAAAATCCACATCTCCGCAAAGCTTTCCGTTTTCGTCCCTGTCCATTCCAACGTCTATGACTACTGCTCCTTCTTTGATCATATCGCCGGTTATGAACTTTGCCCTGCCGATAGCTACTACAAGTATATCTGCTGAAAGACACTTCTCCTTAAGATCTTTCGTCTTTGAGTGACATATCGTAACAGTTCCGTTTTTCTGGAGAAGCAGCATTGCCTGCGGCTTGCCGACTATATTGCTTCTGCCAACTACTACACAGTTCTTGCCGGTTATATCTACTCCGGTGCTTTCTATAAGACGCATAACTCCTGCCGGTGTACAGGGAAGAAATGAATACTCTCCTATCATTATCTTGCCCACGTTTACAGGGTGGAAAGCATCAACGTCCTTCTCCGGTGATATTGCGTTTATTACAGCCTTTTCATCTATATGTTCCGGCAGCGGCAGCTGAACAAGTATACCGTTTACCTTGTCGTCACGGTTAAGTACATCTACAAGATCAAGAAGCTGCTCCTGTGTTGTGTTCTCGTCCAGCGCATACTCATAGGACTGGAAGCCTACTGCTTCACACGCCTTTTTCTTGTTGTTAACGTAAACTCTTGAGGCTGAATTGTTTCCGACTATCACTACAGCCAGTCCGACCTTGAGTCCGTTTTCCTCCTTAAGTCTTGCAGCCTCCTGTGCTACTTCCTCTTTTACTGCTGCTGAAACAGCCTTGCCGTCAATTATCTGTGCCATGTTCATACCTCCGTATTATTTTCTTAGGACTCATTGTCCCTATGTTCAGTATTTTCTTCAGTTTCAGGTTCTTTTTCCGGTTCAGATTCTTCTGCATCTGCCTCCGGTTCGTCATCATCGTCGTCATCTATGGGCGGAAGCTCGCCTACATCATCGTCATCGTCAACAGGCGGAAGTATACCTTCATCATCGTCATCATCATCGTGTCCGCCAGGCTCGTCCATTCCCATGCGCTTGCGGCGGGATTCCTCGATAAGTTTTCTCGATTCCTCAGTGTCAGAATACAGCACATAATCCTCCGGCGAACGCTTTACCCGGAAGAACATCACTATCTGCAATATTATTGATACTATAAGTATAACTACTGAAAGTGCCTGGGATACTCTTATGTTGCCCAGCATAAGGCTGTCTGTGCGAAGTCCTTCTACCACAGCTCTCTCAGCTCCGTACCATGCCATGTACATAAGCAGAAGCTGTCCGTCATATTTTCTGTGTTTCGACCAGAATGACAGCAATACAAAGCCAAGTATGCACCATACAGACTCATAAAGAAAGCAGGGGTGAACTGGTTTCTCCCATAGCATTTCAATGCCGCTGTTATACATTTCTCCGCCAATCTGGGTCTGTTCAAGAATAGTTTGCTGTATCCTGCCGCCGGTCATGCCGAATATACTGTCTGTATTGGTTCCGAACGCCTCCTGGTTTACAAAATTACCCCAGCGTCCGATTCCCTGCCCGATAAGCAGTCCCAGCACCGTTACGTCCAGCATTGGCAGCTTTTTTACCTTGCGTATCTTGCATATTATCAGCCCGACTATCAGTGCGCCGATTATTCCGCCGTATATCGCAAGTCCTCCGCCACGGATATTTATCGCCGCCTTAAAAGTCTCCCAAAAAGTGTCACGCTTATAGTCTTCCCACTTCATTGCCACAAAATATGCTCTTGCTCCGATTATTCCGCCGATAACTCCGCCGATGACCGCATCTATTCCCCGGTCAGGGTCGATCCCGAAACGCTTCATCTTCGGCAGACCATATGCCAGCGCCAGTATTAGTCCTACCGTTATGATTATTCCGTACCATGTGATCGACAAACCAAATATCGTAAACGCTGTCGGATCAATGTCAAATGAAAGTCCCAATTCCGGAAACTGTATTTCATCTGACGGAAGTCTGTTTGTTATTTCCTCTGTCATTGCTGCACCGCCTTTCCTTCTATTACTGACAGCACAAGTCTGTCAGGTCTCAGTTCTGTTTTTATAAAATCCTCTGTTTCAATTCTGGTCACCTCAGAAAGCGCCTGTATCGTATCATAGGGAAGTATGCCTTCAAGGTGACTGTTGAGCATGATATGAGCTGTTGCTTCAACATTGTTAAGCTCCCGTATCAGAACTCCATAGGCTGATTTTTTTATTCTCTGAAAATCCTTTTCATTCAGACCTTCACTGTTGATGCGCCCTATCTCCGCTGTCATTGCCTGACGTATCTTATCAGCTTCCGGGGATTCGCCGCTGAATATTACCGAAAAATAGCCGTCTCCGCAGAAAACCTCGCTGGTGAAGCTGGAATTTATCACCCCTTCACCTAAAAGCTTCTGGTACATCTCCGAAGATGCGTCCGTCAGCAGTGAAGCTGCCATTGAAGCTGCAACAGTCTTTTTCAGCTTTTCACTTCCCGCAGCCGGTCTGCATTTATATCCCAGGTGGAATATATCCGTTCCTACAGGCTGCTGCTCCCGTATCTCCGGCTGTACGATCTCCTCCAGTTCATCCGGAAATACCTTTTCAAGCTTCTTATCCCGGCACGGCTTAAGATATTTGTCACATACCTCCAGCACCTTGTTTGCCTCTACGTTTCCTGCCACAGACAATACCATATTATTCAGATTATAAAATGAATCATAGCACTTGTAAAGCAGCTCCGGTGTGATCTTTGCAATGCTTTCCTCTGTGCCTGCAATGTCGATCTTTACCGGGTGAGAATGATACATACACCTGAGCATATTGAAAAATACTCTCCACTCCGGCCTGTCATTGGTCATTTTTATCTCCTGACCGATTATGCCCCTTTCCTTGTCCACATTCTCTTGTGTAAAATATGGATTCTGCACCAGCTCAAGAAGTATCTTCAGATTCTCCTGATAATTTCTCGTACAGCTGAAAAGATAACAGGTGCGATCAAAGGTGGTAAAGGCATTTCCGCTGGCACCGGTCTTTGCATAAAGCTCAAAGGCTCCGCAGTCTTCATTCTCAAAAAGCTTATGCTCCAGATAATGAGCAATTCCCTCCGGCACTTCCGTAAAGCTGCTGTCGCCCTCAGTCCTGAATATATTGTTCACAGAACCGTATTTCGTGCCGAAAACCGCCTCAACACTGCTGAATCCCGGCATTTCACAAATATATATATCAAGTCCGCTGCTGTGCTTTATGTGTATACAGCTCTCACCGGCAAGGCTGCTTCTGATGATATTTTTCTCAGTCATTGATCTGCCTCCCTGCTGAGCATGGTGTACACGCAGTCAAGCCCCAGTGACTGAGCTGCATTCACTATCCTTGCTTTTGTCACCTTTCTGTAGTCCATGAGCTGTTCCTCCGGAGATGAACTGCTGCCCTCGCAGAACCGTTCAAAATACCACGATCCTACCGACGAAGGTGTATCTCCTACGGTGGCAAAGCGGTTTTCAAGCATGAGGAATACATTTTCAACTTCCTCGTCTGTGATGTCACCGTTTATGACCGCACTTATCTGATTCATTATCTCTTCCCGTGCTTTTTCAAGCTTGTCCCGGTCAACTCCGCTGTCAATGACAAGTGTGTTCTTCGACGGTTCAAATCCTGACGAACAATAATAACACAGACTGAGCCTCTCACGGACATTGACAAACAGCTTGGATACCGGTGTTCCGCCAAGAATATGGCTAAGCATTTTCAGTGCAAAAATATCATCACTGTCACTTTTGAAGCACATGAACATTCTGCACTGCCTTACGTCCATTTCCTCACTGACTTCTTTAGTTTCAGGCTTAAGAGGACTTTTGCTCCGGAATACCGGTGCGGTGCAGCTGCGGTCCAATGCCGAAAAGCTCTCCCTGAACATTTTCTCAAATCCAGGATCTCCCTCCGGCGCACATACATAAATCTCTACCGGCGCTGTTTCAAGAAGCTTTCTATACGCTTCATAAGCAGCTTTTGGTGTAACACTCTCCGCCTGTTCTCTCGTTCCGCAGCTTGATGAAGCAGAAGGTTCTCCGCAAAATGCCGTTTCACTCAGTCTCGCCGCAGCATATGAACGCTTGTCATTCAGCTCGCTGTCTATGCGGTCAAGGATCTCCCGGCGGCATATCTCAAATACTGTGCTTTCAAATTCCCCGTTTTCTGCACTGGGACTGAATAAACAGTCTCTCAGCAGCTCCGCCATGCTGCCTTCGGTATCTTCACCGTCAATGGTGAATCTGCTGCATATGCATGAAGCACTAAGCCCTAATATCTGCACATCTCCACGCTTTCTGATGAACGTGCCAAGAGACATACCGTATAATGAGGACAGCTCCTCATTCATTTTTGCAACCGTGGGAAAACGGCTGCTGACAGTGCCAAGCATGGTCATCGCCAGTGCATTTGCTGCTGCATCTGCGGAAAGAGGAACTATGAAACGGACGATCACAGACACTGTCTTGAACTTGCTGTCAGCTGAACAGGAAAATCCCGTTCCCTCCGTCAGTTCCTTTCTGCTGTATATCATATTTTATATTACACTCCATTCGTGCTTTTACAGAAACCTGACAGCCGGAAATAGTATTGCAGATTGCAGTGACGCTCTTCTTTGCCGCACATGATCGCTGCGGTCTCTATAGAATCATTTATCTTGTGAAAGCCGATATCCCTCAGCCAACAAAATACCAAGTTTATTATACCACATATCAACATTAATTTCCATACCTTTTATATATTTAATTTTTTTACCTATACTTCACTGCCGCAATTCCATGTTTTTGCCTCCGCTGCCGATATTAAAGTAAACTGCATATGTCACTAAAATTATGCTTTCTATATTATGCCGTAAAATTTTCACAAAAATACTTGATTTTTTATTTATTATGATGTAAAATAT
Organism: uncultured Ruminococcus sp.; assembly: GCA_946537565.1. GTDB lineage: Bacteria > Bacillota > Clostridia > Oscillospirales > Ruminococcaceae > Ruminococcus. The sequence continues at coordinate 5,996 of CAMNFW010000007.1, forward strand.
AATTGTATAATTATTGTGTTCAGCCAAAGCTTTAATGGAGGTTTATTATGTTTGAAGGTTTCGATTTTACTGATTTCTGGGACGACGGCAGCTACGCTCTTAAAAACTATGTCGGCGAACCGCCTACAGATGAAATGATAAAGTCTGTGGAGACTGAACTCGGCTATAAGCTCCCCGCTTCCTATATCTGGCTAATCAGGCATCATAACGGCGGTGTTCCCCTTAAAACAGCCTTTCCCACAAGTTCGCCTACCAGCTGGGCTGATGACCATATCGCTATCGAAGGTATCTACGGCATCGACCGGAATAAGCCTAATTCCCTTTGCGGCAGTTTCAGCAGTCAGTTCTGGATAAGTGAATGGGGATATCCGGATATCGGAGTCGCCATTTGCGACTGCCCCTCCGCCGGTCACGATATGATCTTCCTCGATTACTCAGAATGTGGAAAAGACGGTGAACCTAAAGTCGTTCACATCGACCAGGAAGACGATTATCTCATCACTCCCCTGGCTGATAGCTTTGAACTGTTTATCCGAGGTCTCGTGGACGAGGAAAGCTTCGAGACTGAGGATTTCGACGAGTAAATTCATTTAAGCAAAATCACTGTTAAAAAAGTTTACCAAAGAAAATGCAGGTTAGTTTCATTAACTGATCCGATATTTCTAATTACTTTACTATTTATAATATCAGGGCTTCAGCCCTCTTATCAGGAGGCGATAATATGAACATGATTGACATCATCAACAAGACCAAACGAGCTGTTCCTCTGACTGAACAGGAAATCTCATGGCTGGTCAGCGGCTTTACCAACAGCAATATCCCCGATCACCAGATGTCCGCCTGGCTTATGGCTGTGTGTCTCAACGGTCTTACCAATGAAGAAACCGCTGCACTGACTGCTGCTATGCGTGACAGTGGCAATATCCTCGACCTTAAATGTATCGGCAATATCACTGCCGATAAACACAGCACCGGCGGTGTTGGTGACAAAACCAGTCTCATTGTCGGTCCTGCTGCCGCTGCCTGCGGTATCGCTGTTCCTAAAATGTCCGGACGAGGTCTCGGTCACACCGGCGGCACCATCGACAAGCTGGAAAGTATCCCCGGCTTCCGCACTGAACTGGAATTCAGTGAATTTGCCGGTATAGTCCAAAAAACCGGCTTCTCTATCATCTCGCAGACCAGCAGCCTTTGCCCTGCTGACAAAAAAATCTATGCCCTCAGAAATGTCACCGGTACTGTTGATAGTATCCCCCTCATCTGCGCAAGCATTATGAGCAAAAAACTTGCCCTGAATGCCGACTGTATCCTGCTGGACGTTAAATGCGGCTCAGGCGCTTTCATGAAAACCCGTCAGGATGCTCAGAAGCTCGCTGACCTTATGGAAAAAACCGGCAAAGCTGCCGGTAAAAAATGCCGTGCCGTTATCACTGATATGAACAGCCCCCTGGGAAATAATATCGGCAACGCCCTCGAAGTTAAAGAGGCTGTGGAGATCCTTCAGGGTAAGAAAAAAGGTAAACTCTATGATATCTCCATGATGCTTACCGCTAATATGCTGGAGCTTGCCGGTAAAGGCAGCTGTGAGGAATGCCTCGCTATGGCTGAAAATGCTGTTTCCTCCGGCTCTGCCCTCGAAATACTCAGAAAAACTATCGAATTACAAGGCGGTGACTGCCGTATCTGCGACGATACTTCTTTGCTCCCTCAGCCTCGGTTCAGCCATGAGATCCGTGCCCCCCGTGATGTCGAGATCAGATCTGTCAACTGTGAAGAAATCGGAATGGCTTCCCTTCTGCTGGGCGCCGGAAGAGCTTCTAAAAATGATCCTGTCGATCTCACTGCCGGTATTGTCATGGAATGTGAACTGGGCGATAAAATCTCTATGGACGCTCCGCTGATGACACTGTATTCATCTGTTTGCAGTGATTTCTCCGAGGCTGCCGTCAGAGCCTATAATGCCCTCGGATTCCGGGATATCTGCGGAACAGTTTTCAACTAATTTTCATATAATATGTATTGATTATTCTGGAATTATATGTTATAATAAACATAGATCAGACCTCAGTAAATGCTCTGATGTCTGTCCAGGAGTATCATTACTCTATATAATTTTAACATAAACGGAGGTAATTGAAATGGCTTTTTTAGATTCATTCAAGGAAATCGCCGGCAATGTCGGCAGCACTGTAAAAAAGGGTGTCAAGACAGGTTCGGACAATATTCAGAAAATGACAGAAAAAAACCGTCTCAAGCGTGAGATAGGTCAGCTCGAAGCTGAGATCAATACTATTTACAGCGATATCGGAAGAAAAGTTTTTAACGATAACCCCAATGCTCCGGAGTATTCCGACTCATTTATGGAGATAAGAGAAAAGTCTGCAAAGGCTGAGTCTCTTCGCCAGCAGCTGGCAAGTCTCGACGATAAAAGCACCTGCCCTTCCTGCGGTCAGCCTATCGCTAAAGATGCAAGATTCTGCGATAAGTGCGGCGCAAAGATCGAATCAGCCCCCCAGCCTGAGTCTGCTGATCCACAGGATCCCGCTCCTCAGCCTGAGACCCAGCAGCCTGCATCCGGCAAGGTTTGCTGCAATTGCGGCGCTCCTATGGCAGAGGGAGATATCTTCTGCGAAAAATGCGGTGCTAAAAACAACTGATGTCAATATCAGTCTGATCTGTTAAAATCATACTGTTCCCTGCATACAGCAAAAAAGTCTGTTAGTAAAGATCGGCAGCACGGCTAAGCTTCGGCATTAAACTGTGCTGCTGTTTTTATGCATAGTTTTTACAAAAAAATTTCGCCGTTTTATCACTTTTCGTCCATTGACTTTTCACACTGTTCATATTAAAATAGAATATACAGTTCTTTCGCTCAATGCGGAAGCTGACAGTTTCCGACAAACCTCACCTACTTTTTTATGGAGCGTGTTAATTTTATGAGCAAAATCATAAGCTTTTTCAGCGGACTCAAAAAATCTACCAGGATCACTCTGATCTCCTGCGGCTTTTTTATACTGCTGACCTTTATTATCCTGATGTTCTTCATTTTCTTCCCGATCACACCGTCCGAAAAGATCATGGCTAACATTGGAAGAGAAGCAGTTTCCCGAAATGAAGGCTCTGCTGATCCGCTGCTGACTGCTATGCCGGGTGTTGTGACTACTTCATCTACCGACGAATCAGCTGTAACTACAAAAAATACTACAACTTCTTCTGTCCGCACTACTTCAAGGACAAGCTTCACTATACACGTTACCACCGGCTCCGGCTTCCTCTGGGGCGGAAATATCCCCACCGGTATTATGCCCTACGGCGGCGATACAACTACCACTGCTGTCGATCCCGCTGAGGCTCAGATCCCTAATACCGATCAGCCTTCAACCTATGATCCCGGTTACTATGAACCAACTACACTCCCTACAGAGTATCCTTGGGATCCCGGAGAAACGACTACCTATCCGCCTTACGTTGAAGACCCGACACAGGGTTATGATCCGGGAAATTATGATCCCGATCCCACTCAGCCTTTCGTTCCCGATACAGGCGGCGGTGATATCAGCGGCGGCGGCGATGTAAGCGGCGGCGATGCCAGCATTGATCCCGGTTATGCTGCATTGAATTAATAACAGCAATTCAGATCATTGTGTATCAATTTAATAAAAAAACCTCATGGCTCTGTTCCATGAGGTTCTTTTTTTGCCTGCTCTGCTGCTCTTAAACTCTTTCTTGAACAGCTGCAAGCGGCGCTTCTGCTCAATCCTCTCAGCTCTTACATCTCAGCTCCTGCTTTTTAAACATGATCTTTCCATTCATGATGTCAACATTTACTCCGTCACCGCTGCGGAGCCGTGAGCTGATTATCATTTTTGCCAGCTCATTCTCAATAAGATCTGTAACCCGGCGATTTATCGGTCTCGCTCCGTATTTCTCTGTCTCCTTCGCTGCTGCAACTGATTCAACAACACGATGAGTATAGTCAACTGCTATTCCCAGTGCTTTCGCTCTGAATTTCAAATTATCCAGCGCCTTCTCACTTATCTTCATCAGATCATCTTTCTCCAGCGCTCTGAATACCACCACCTCATCAATGCGCCCTATAAACTCCGGCGTGAAATGCTGCCTTATTCTTTCCAATACTCTTTCCTCGTCAGCGGTATCTTCCTGCGAACCAAAACCAAGGGATTTTCTGCTGGTCACTTCCTCTGCCCCGATATTCGATGTCATTATTATTATACAGCTGCGGAAACTTACCTTTCTCATGGTCGAATCCGTAAGAATACCGTCGTCCAGTATCTGAAGCAGTATGTTCAGCACCTCACTGTCCGCTTTTTCTATCTCATCAAACAACAGCAGAGCATATGGATTTCTGCGTATCCTTTCACATAAATTTACACTGCTGTCATCGTAGCCTGCATATCCGGGAGGCGCACCGATAAGCTTTGATACAGTGTGTCTCTCCATATATTCAGACATATCAATGCGTATCATATTTTCTTCGCCGCCGAAAAGACTGTCTGCCAGCGCCTTTGCAAGCTCAGTCTTTCCAACTCCTGTGGGACCGGCAAATAAAAATGATGCTGCCGGTCTGCTGCTGTCATGAAGCCCTGACCTCGAACGGCAAACCGCATTTGTCACTCTCTTCACGGCGCTGCCATGACCGATCACTCTCTCACTCAGCCTTTTCTCCAGAAATTTCAGCTGAACCATATCCTCCGGTGACAGCTTATTCAAAGGTATGCCGGTTTTTAATGATATTACTGACAGTATATCATCACGGCTAAGCACAGGTTTCTTTCCTCCGCTTAGTATACTCCCCATATTGCTGAGGCTGAAATTCTTATCCTTAAGGCTTATCATTTCGGTAGGTGAATTTCTGATGCCGGAATTATACCGTATCTTTGCACAGGCACACGCTTCGTCTACAACATCTATCGCTTTATCCGGCAGAAAACGTCCGCTGATATATCTGCTGGACATCTTCACTGCAAACTCTATTATTTCCTCCGGTATTTCTACTCCATGAAAACTTTCATAGCCTGACTTTGATCCGCTTATCATTTCGACACAGCTTTCGATTGACGGTTCGTTCACCTGTACTGGCTGAAAACGTCTTTCCAAAGCCTGATCCTTTTCAATAGTCCGGCTGTACTCTTCAAATGTTGTAGCGCCTATTATTTGCAGCTCTCCTCTTGCCAGCTGAGGTTTCATTATATTTGCAGCATCTATTGCTCCCTCCGCTGCACCTGCACCGACAATTGTGTGTATCTCGTCAATGAACAATATTATATTGCCTGCGTTCACTGCCTCATCTATGCAGGATTTTACCCTCTCTTCAAAATCTCCACGATATTTCGCACCGGAAAGCAATGCAGTCAGGTCAAGCGAAAATATAAACTTGTTCCTCAGTATATCCGGCACAAGATTCCTCACAAAAAGCTCTGCCACTCCTTCAACTATCGCTGTTTTTCCAACTCCGGCTTCACCTATAAGGCAGGGATTGTTTTTATTTTTTCTCGACAAAACCTGCAATACCCTTTCAACTTCCTTTATCCTTCCGATAAGGGGATCGTGTTTTTTCACAAGTGAAAGGTCAGTCAGATTTCTTCCATATCTGAATAAATTCGGCATATGTGAGGCTTTGGGTTTTACCGCTTCATAAAGTTCATTTCTTACCTTCGATGATGATATCATGTTTAAGCCGCTGCAAATACCGTTAAGACTTCCGCCGGCCTTTTTTATTATCGTGCAGGCGCTGCATGAAGGTTCACGGATCATAGCTGCAAGAAGATGTTCAGGCTCAGCCTGTTTTTTTCCGTCAGCCTCAGCAATAGTGTGGGCGCTTTCCATAATTCTCTTGGCAGCTGTGGTGAAATATCTCTGATTGAGTACAGACGGTGTACCGATGCCCACCAGCTCGATTATTTCCCGGCGAAGGTCATCATAGGCAGCGCCGTTTTCTATTAATATCTCTGCTGCACTGCTTGTGCCGTCAATAGTGATCGACAGCAGCAAGTGTTCGCTGCCCACATAGGTATGACCCAGACCGGAGGCTGCTTCTACAGCTCCTTCGATTATCCTAAGTGATCGCTTGGTATATTTCTCATTGTTCAGCATTCTTATCTCCTTTCGCTGTTCTACACTTTTTCCTCTGCAATAAATATTATGCCACGATACTTATGCGATAACAGTCGAAACATCAACTCCGGAAAATTTTTGTAACACATTTTTCTCCATAGCATACTATGTAATATGAAACGCAGACAAAACGTTTCAAATACATTCCAATAAGGAGTTGTTCTTTATGTGTAATTCAATGTTCGACGGTAACTGCTGCTGGATCATCCTTCTCATCCTCATCTTCATGATCCTTTTCTCCAACTGCGGATGCAGCAACAATAACAACAACTGCGGCTGCGGCTGTTAATTCACCGCCTTACGGCTTAGCATTTTCTGCCGCCTGCAAGCACGCCTGCTGTGATCGCAATTAATTGTCATTATTCAAATTCGGCGCAGATTTTTTCCGGCGATCTGCCGCACCCCTCTCTTCGTCGTCCGACAGTTTCAGCTTAGCTGCTTCAGGCGGCTGCAAAGTCTTACCGCAAAGCTCCAAAAAGGGAATGTCACCTCCGGCATTCCCTTTTTTGGCTCATTTTTTTGGCTCACGTTTTTTTGGCTCACGTTGACGCTCGCTAAAGCTCGCTCACTCTTTTTTGCATTTGTTACATACCATCGCATACAGCACCAAAAATTATCCGGCACTTTGTGGTGCAGCTTGCTTCGTAATCGGTTTTGCTTCAAGTCACTTTACTGCAAACTGCTATTCAGTGTCAGGTCACTTTCATCGTAAGACAGTTTGGTGTTAAGTTGCTTTATCCGTGACGGCAGTTCAGATTTGTGTCACATTCAGTGGCGCAGCCCCCTGTCTTCTCATTTTCCACCTCCTTTTATGTAATATCCTTCACCCACTCTTACGTCACCACTTCTCCGCCTTTTTTGTCTTGACAAGCTTTCAGAAATAATATATAATTTATAATAGTATAATTCAGGCTTCGAGGTGATTAAAATGGAACAGTATAAAATCGACCGCATAAATGAACTGGCAAAAAAATCTAAAACCGTTGGTCTTACTCCTGAGGAAAAAGATGAACAAACCCAGCTTCGCAATGAGTACCGCCATGCTGTCGTCGGAAGTCTTAACGTCCAGCTGGAAAATACCTACATCGTTACTCCCGACGGCAAAAAAAGAAAGGTCGGTCAGCATGACTAAAAAGGAAATCGAACTGTTTAGCTGTGCTGTCAGAGCTGCCGAAAACTCCTATAGCCCATATTCTCATTTTCGTGTTGGTGCTGCCCTGCTTACCGAATCCGGTCAGGTCTTTACCGGCTGCAACATCGAAAATGTCTCCTACTCACTAACTATATGCGCTGAGCGTACTGCCATATTCAAAGCCGTTTCAGAAGGATTTTCCGCTTTCACCGCTATCGCTGTCGCCGGAAGTTCAAGCGATGATTTTTCAAAACCATGCCACCCCTGCGGTGCTTGTCTCCAGGTTCTTTCTCAGTTCTGCGGTGATGATTTCATGGTCATTCTCTCAGACGGCGCTCATACCCTTAAGGATTTCCTGCCTTTCGTTTTCTCGGACGATAACCTGTCATGATCAGACAAGTTACTGAAAACAAACTCCGCCTTCTGGATCTTCTCCTGATCGGCGATGAACAGGAAAATCTCGTCATGCAGTATATCAACACCTGCGATCTCTTTGTCTTCGAGCAGGACGGTGTGGAAGCTGCGGTTTGTGCTGTTGTCCTCCACAATGACAATACCCTTGAAATTAAAAATATTGCTGTCCGTCCTGAGTTTCAGCGCCGTGGCATCGGCAGAAATATGCTCCAATTCGTTGAAGAGAATTATTCGCAGTGCAGCTCTTTTTTTCTCGGTACTGGTGACAGTCCCCTTACCGTCCCCTTTTATGAAAGCTGCGGATTCTCCCGCTCAGGTGTGATTCCTGATTATTTTACCCAAAACTACGACCACCCAATCTTTGAAGCCGGCGTTCAGCTCCGGGATATGATAATCTTTAAAAAGCTGAAACCTTAAGAGCATCAAACTCATTTACGCCTTCAGCTGTCAGCTGCCTGCCCTTAGCTTATTTTCACCCTTCTTTCGCTGATGACTCGCTCTGCAGCTCCGATCAAAATGTTAAAACCGGAGGACTTATGACTGTTAAGGAAAAAATCGAAAAACATCTGCTGGAAGTTCAAAAGCCTTCCCGCTATATCGGCGGCGAGGTCGGCAGCATCACTAAGGACAAGTCCAAGATCGATGTCCGCTTTGCCTTCTGCTTCCCCGATACCTATGATATCGGTATGTCCCATCTGGGTATGAAAATTCTCTACTCCCTCACCAACGAGCGCAGCAATTACTGGTGCGAAAGATGCTTCGCCCCAGGTGTTGATTTTGAAGAGATAATGAGAAAAAATGATATCCCTTTGTATGCCCTCGAAAGCCTTGACCCTATCAGGGATTTCGATTTCATCGGCTTTACTATGCAGTACGAGCTGTCCTATACAAACGTGCTGAATATGCTTGATCTTGCCGGTATCCCTATTTTTGCAAAGGACAGAACTCCTGAGCTGACCCAGATAGTTGTCGCCGGCGGTCCCTGTGTCTGCAACCCGGAACCTTTGGCTGATTTCTTCGACCTCTTCATTCTCGGTGAGGGCGAAGAAGTTAATCTTGAGCTTATGGACCTGTACAACGATATGAAAAAACAGGGCGCTGACCGTCTGGAATTTCTCGAAAAAGCTGCTCAGATCGAAGGAATTTACGTCCCTCAGTTCTACCATTACTTTTACAAGGAGGACGGAACTATCGACCACATCGAAGTGTCAAACAATGCCCCGGAAAAAATCCGCAAAAGAATTATCCGTGACCTCGATAAGGTATACTATCCAGATAATTTCGTTGTCCCTTTCACTGAAATCGTTCATGACCGTGTTTCTGTTGAGGTGCTGCGAGGCTGCATAAGAGGCTGCCGCTTCTGTCAGGCTGGCTTTATCTATCGCCCTTTCCGTGAAAAAACTCCGGATACTATCTGCCGGGAAACACGCTCTCTCTGCGAAAATACCGGCTACGACGAGGTCTCTCTCGCTTCACTAAGCACCAGCGATCACTCCGGCATCGAACCTATGCTTGATCAGCTTCTTGACTACACCGAGGACGAGAAAATCAGTCTATCCCTGCCTTCTCTCAGAGTAGATAATTTCTCTGAATCTCTCCTTGAAAAAATTAAGCGTGTCCGCAAAACCGGTCTTACCTTCGCTGCTGAAGGCGGCACCCAGCGTCTTCGTGACGTTATAAATAAAAATGTCTCCGAAGAGGAAATAATGAATACCTGCAGCATCGCCTTCAAAGGCGGCTACTCTAACGTTAAGCTCTATTTCATGATGGGACTGCCTACCGAAACTGATGAGGATATCATCGGCATCGCTGAACTGGCTCAGCGTGTTGTTGACCTCTTCTATAACACCGAGGACAGACCTAAAGGCAGAGGCGTTCAGGTTTCTGTCAGCTGCGCTACCTTCGTGCCTAAGCCTTTTACCCCTTTCCAGTTTGAACCCCAGGATACCCGTCAGGAAATCGAAAGAAAACAAAAGCTCCTGCTGGATTCAGTTAAAACAAAAAAGATCAAAGTCAGCTACCATGACCCCGATGTCAGTATGCTTGAGGTCATTCTCGCTAAAGGCGACAGAAGACTTTGCAGCTCAATCTACACCGCCTGGAAAAAAGGCTGCAAATTCGACAGCTGGGGTGAACATTTCCACTTTCCGCTGTGGCTGGAGGCTTTCGCTGAATGCGGCATCGACCCGGCTTTCTACGCTAACAGAAGATTTGAATACGATGAAATTCTCCCCTGGGATCACCTGGACTATCTCGTCACTAAAGAATTCCTGATAAGAGAAAATAAAACCGGCAGAAAAGCTGTAACTACTCCTAACTGCCGTCAAAGATGCTCCGGCTGCGGAGTAAATAAAGCTGTTGGGAGGGATTGCTTTTGATCAGGCTCAGAGCTGTTTTTGAAAAAAAAGACCGGGCAAGATATATCTCCCACCTTGACCTGAACCGCTGTATGCTCCGTATCTTCCGCCGTTCAGGTCTGCCTATATGGTACACCGAGGGCTTCCACCCCCACCCTTATTACTCCTTCGCCCTCGCTCTCTCTTTAGGTTATGAGAGCAGCTGCGAAATAATGGACTTCAACCTTAACGAAAATCTCCCCTTCGATGAGGTCCGGGACAGACTCAATAATGTTATGCCTGACGGTATGCGTATACTCTCTGTAAGTGAACAAAAACTTAAGATCACCGCTATCGCTAAGGCTGAATACTCCTTCCTGCTGGAAACTGATGACGCCGACGGGCTGTATTCCGCTATTCAGGAGCTTCTCAGTCTCCCTGAGATCCTTATCGAAAAGAAAACTAAAAAAGGTTTGAAAACTGTAAACATAAAACCAGATATGGAAATTCTCAGCTGCGAAAGATCCAACAAGGGCATCGAAATGTCTATGCGCCTCCCTGCTGGTACTCAGACTAACTATAACCCTTCACTGTTCTTCGAGGCTCTGAAAAAACATACTTCCCTGCCCTTTTATGAGTCTCAGATCAGACGAACTGCTATTCTCTGTGAAAATAATGAAAAATTTTCTTAAAAACACTTGCTTTTTTTCTGAAAGTATGTTATGATATAAAAGCATTTGAGATCCGTCCGGTTTTTTTACCGGATGAGTATTAATGCCGAAAGACATTAAATCGGATCGTCCGCTGCCCGTTACCTGCTTCGGCAGAGTGCCTTTTCAGGCTTTGTGACTCGTTCACTTCATGAGATCTCGTATCTCTTATGTTTGTTTTTTTCCTGTGAACTGCGGTATGCTGAACCGCTCTCCATCAGGATGGGTATGAAGGTTCGGAAATTTTTAGGAGGAATTTAAAATGGATGCACTCAAAATGATCAGCGATTCAAGCCTTAAGGAGAACGCTCCCAAGTTCAACGTCGGCGACACAGTAAAGGTACACGTTAAAATCAAGGAAGGCGACAAAAGCCGTATCCAGGTTTTCGAGGGTACTGTTATTGCTAAGAAGCACGGCGGAATCAGCGAGACCTTCACTGTAAGACGTGTTGCTCACGGCTGCGGTGTTGAGAGAGTTTTCCCTCTCCACTCACCTGTTGTTGACAAGGTTGAAGTCATCAGAAACGGTAAGGTTCGCAGAGCTAAGCTTTATTACCTCAGAGACAGAGTTGGTAAGGCTGCTAAGGTCAAGGAACAGATCCGCTGAGAGCGGCGCAGACTGCAACCAGCCGGTGCTTATCGGCTGGTTCAGCTCTTATCCCCGGGGACGTATAGTCCCTTTTTTGCTACATTATGATTACTCCGGACTACTATTTATATAAAGGCGGTGCGATATGGACAACGAGCCTAAAATAAACGAATCTGACAATAATTCAGAAAATAACGATAACACTGGAAATAATGGCGGAAAAGAGGAAAAAAAATCCTCGCTCCTTCAGGATATCATTGATATCGCTGAGTCAACTTTGATAACTATTTTCGTTATCGTGCTTATCTTCACCTACTTTCTCCACCCCGTTAACGTGGTCGGAAGATCAATGGTGCCTACTCTTAACAAAAACTATGAATCCTCTGCCAGTGTCACTGACAAGATTTTTATGTCTACTGTTTACTTTAACCTGTCCTACGGCGATATCATCATCATCGACCAGGATCAGAACTACCTCCTGGACGACAATGGCAACATCTATACCCCTACCGTAAAGAATTGCCTCGATGAGTGTATTATCAAAAGAATTATCGCTGTCGGCGGTCAGACTATCGATATCAGAGACAATCAGGTCATCGTTGACGGCAAGATGCTGGACGAGCCTTATATCGCTGACGGTTCTACTACTGTCGGCCTCGGCGCTTTCGACAGCCAGTATCCCATTACTATCCCAGAAGGCTATTACTTCGTTATGGGCGACAACCGCAACCGCTCTACCGACAGCCGTGCCCCTCAGGTGGGTCTCATCAAGGCTGAACAGATCTACGGTGTCGCTCTCATGAGATATTCCCCTATCAAGGATTTCAAAATACTGACTGATTCATGGAAGGAATCAGCTGATGAATAACAGCTCTAAAAATAAGCTCCTGAAAGAATTGGGTGACCTTGCTGAAAATATGATCATCGTCCTCTTCGTTACTACCCTTTTCTTCACTTACCTGCTGACCGTTGTTACTGTCAAGGGCAGCTCTATGGAAAAAACCCTGATGCCCGATGATAAGATCATCGTTTCTTTGATCAGCAGAGATTTTGAACCAGGCGATATCGTTATCATAAACGCTGACGAAAGTCTCTTGCTGGACGAAAACGGCAATGTCATAAACGGTCTCGGCTTGAATAAGATCATAGTTAAAAGAATTATCGCCTGCGCCGGTCAGCAGATCGACTTCGATTTCGACAGAGGTGCAGTTTATGTTGACGGTGAAATGCTGGACGAGGATTATGTTACCCTCGGTCTCACTCACCTGGACGAGGGAGCTTTTACAGGACAGTATCCGGTCACTGTTCCGGAGGGCTGTGTATTCGTTATGGGCGACAACAGAACTGTCTCAAAGGACAGCCGCTCCTCTGATGTGGGATTTGTTTCTGAGGATAATATCAGAGGAAAGGTGATCCTGCGAATTTTCCCATTCAGCAGCTTCGGAACTGTATGATCATCAGGTTTTCCCCTGATCGTTCACGTTCCCTCGCTGCATAGATCTTCTTAAACTGATACTGACGGTGGTGAAATAATGGATAATAACGATATGAAAACTATACAGTGGTTTCCAGGGCATATGGCTAAAACAAGACGTGCCATCGCCGCAAACCTGAAGCTGGTGGACGCTGTCGCTGAACTCATCGACGCAAGAACTCCACTAAGCAGCCGCAATCCCGAAATCGACAGCCTTACCGCTAAAAAACCACGAATCATTATTATGAATAAATGCGACCTGGCTGACAGCAATGCCACCTCCGCCTGGATAAACTATTTCAGGAATCAGGGTATCACCGCCCTGGCTGTGGACTGTAAGTCCGGCAAGGGTCTGAATAAACTTATGCCTGCTCTGAAAAATGAGGTTCTGGCTGAGCTTATGGAAAAAAGACAGCGCAGCGGTATGACCGGCGCTCCCGTCAGAATGATGATACTGGGTATCCCAAATGTGGGAAAATCTTCCCTCATTAACCGTCTCGCCGGCTCTAAACGCACTAAGGTCGAAGACAGACCAGGTGTTACCCGTGTAAAACAATGGGTAAAGCTCGCTGATAATACCGAACTGCTGGATATGCCCGGCGTTCTCTGGCCTAAATTTGAAGACCAGTCTGCTGCGATACGCCTCGCATTCACCGGCGCTATCAGCGATGATATCCTCGATATCGAAACCCTCGCCATGAAACTGCTGGTGTTCTTGTCTGAGAATTACCCTCAGTCTCTGGCTGAAAGATATAAAATAGATCTCTCCGATGATGACGACGGTCTCGCTCTCCTCGAAAAAATCGGAAAAAAACGTGGTATGGTCATCTCCGGCGGCGAGATCAATACCGAACGTGCTGCTATTACCGTTCTCGATGAATTCAGAAGCGGCAAGCTGGGTAAAATCACCCTGGAAATGCCGGAAGGAAAGGCACTGTAATGGCAAGGATAATTCTTCATCAGGAGCTTTTCGATTATGATAAAAGCCTCCGCATC
>CAMNFW010000008.1 GCA_946537565.1 uncultured Ruminococcus sp.
TTTTTCTTTTAATTAATATTTTGTTCACAGTTTGTTCACTGCAGGTTCATAAAAATCTGAGATAATTATTGTGTATGTATTTAGCAGGGTGAGTCCTGCTATACCTTATTATATATTATGAAAGGAGATACTCATGATCACTATTGATAAATTGACCAAATACTACGGCAGCAACCGTGCCGTCAATAATATCAGCTTCACTATCAATGACAATGAGATACTCGGTTTTCTCGGTCCGAACGGTGCCGGAAAATCAACTACTATGAACATGATTGCCGGATTCCTGCCCATGTCCGGAGGCAGAGTTTCAATCTTCGGCACCGACATAACTAAAGATCCCGTCAAAGCTAAAAAGGATATCGGCTATCTTCCCGAGATCCCGCCGGTTTATCCGGATATGCGTGTAAAGGAATACCTTTCCTTCTGCGCCGGTCTGAAGCGTGTTCCTCTTTCTAAAAAAAGCAGCGAGATCAAACGTGTCTCAGAACTGCTTAAGATCACCGACGTTCAGCACAAACTTATAAAAAACCTTTCAAAAGGCTATAAACAGCGTGTTGGCTTCGCCCAGGCTCTCCTGGGCAATCCCAAATTCCTGATTCTGGACGAGCCTACTGTTGGTCTTGACCCGGAACAGGTCGTTGAAGTCAGAAAAATTATCAAGGATCTGAAAAAAGGCCATTCCGTTATTTTCAGCTCCCATATCCTCTCTGAGGTCAGCGCCGTCTGTGACAGGGTCGTTATCATCAGCAAGGGCGAGATCAGAGCTGTTGATACCATTGAAAATATCGAAAATTCCGTTTCTACTACTTCTCTTCTCCATATCAAGATCAAAGGCTCCCGTGCTGCGGCTTCGTCTATTATCGAGCTTACTGACGGCGTTAAGGAGATCACCGCTATTGATAATGAAGGCGGAGATTTCTACTCATTTAAGGTCGAGATCGACGGAAATGCCGAAGATGTCCGCTCCGCTGTTATGTCTGAGCTGCTGAAAAATAATATCCAGATCAGTGAGATATTCTCTGAAAAACCAGACCTTGAAGCTGCCTTCATGAAGCTGATCAGCCAGACTGAGAAAAAAGGCGGCGCTCTTGAACTCCTCAACGAAATGATCGCTGAGGACGAGGCTAAGAAAACTGCCGCCTCTGATAATAATGATGATGAAAAGGAGGGTGAGGATTAATGTTTTCCATATATAAAAAGGAGCTTCAGTCCTTCTTCTTTACGCCCTTTGCGTATATCCTGACTGCTCTGTTCCTGTTCCTTTACACCTATATGTTCAACACTGCCATCGGCAATATGAACTCCAGCGTTTTCCAGTTTTCGTTTACTGACATTTTCTATAACGTTATAATCTTCTTCATTTTCCTGATACCGATCATGACCATGCGAAGCTATGCTGATGAAAGAAAATTCGGCACTGAGGTTCTGCTTATGACATCTCCGGTCAGCGTGCTTAAGATCGTTCTCGGAAAATACCTTGCCACTCTTACGGTATTCCTCTTCATGCTGGCTTGCTCATTGATATTCCCTATCGTAACTGCTGCAAACGGTGAGGTCGTAATGAGTCAGCTCATCTGCGCTTACATAGGCTTCTTCTGCTGGGGCGCAATGTATATCGCAATCGGTATGCTTATCTCCTCATTCACCGAAAACTCTATTATCGCAGCTGTCTTAGGTGAGATCGTCATGTTCCTTTTCCTCTTCATCGACGATTTCTCCCAGACCGGTTTCATCTCTCAGTATCCAAAGCTCCAGTCTGTACTTTATTCCTTTGCTGCTCAGCCCAGATTCGCTTACTTCTCTCAGGGCTTCATAAGAATATCCGATATCGTTTTCTTTATATCAGCCGTTGTCGTTTGTCTCGCCTGGAATTATCTCTCCATCGAGAAAAGACGCTGGAACAGGGGGTGAGCTGCTATGACTAAGAAACGTTTCAATCTTTCAGGTCCTATCGCTTTTGGACTTGCTGTTCTTATACTTCTTGTCTTTGTTCCGATAAATATGATCTTCAGCTATTACGACAAGGTCATAGACATGACTCCTTCAAAAAAATACACCCTCAGTGAAAAGACAATTCAGCTTCTTGATGAGTGCGCTGACACCGATATTGACCTCTACTTCCTCGGTGACCTGCTTCAGCTTGAAGCTAACCCCAGCTATATTCCACTTTATCATACTCTCACCGCTCTCGGTGAACGTGACAACATCACACTCACCTGCTTTGACCCCAATGAGGATACTGAACTTGCCGATTCTATCGACCCTACCGGTACTCTCGGTGTCAGCTCCTACGATATATTCGTAAAATCTCCTTCTACTACCAAGCGCATTCCTCTTATAAGAACCTTCCAGCAGGATTCCAACGGTATCCTTGAATATACCGGAGAAGAACTTATTGCCGGTGCTATCTACCTCTGTACTACCGGTCAGCTGCCTACTGTTTACTTTGTTACTAATTACGGTGAAAAGTCCTTAGATGAAAATTATTCTGTATATGCAGATGAGATCAGAGCTGATAACTACAACGTTAAAGAGCTTGATCTTTCTGCCGGCGATATCCCCGATGATACCGCTATAATCTATCTCGCCGCTCCTACAAGAGATATCTCCGATTCCGACAGGGATAAGCTCAGCGCTTACATCGACAACGGCGGTTCACTCTCAATGCTCCTGCCGCCCTGCGATACCAACGGAAGATTCAAGAATATCGAATATCTCCTGGAAAAATTTGAGCTTACCATGTTCTACAATGACGTTACCGAGACTAATGCTTCTTACCAGCTGCAAAATCCTGACTCTGAACAGGATCCCCATTACTTCCGTGTAAGCTATCCTATTCCCAGTGAGGATTCTACCGAAGACCTTACAACTGATATCAACCAGACCATTTCTGACGGTATCTATACCGCCGGTATCTCAAACACAAGAAGCTTCGATATCATCAGCAGCGATAACGCTATGATCGAAAAGGCTGCTATAATCGAAAATCTCCCCACCGCTCAGGACAGCGGTGAATATACCTGCGCCAGCGCTCCTATGGGCGGTGACAGCCAGACCGCTGAGGAGGCTGCTGCTCTTACAAATGAGCCTATGACTTTCGGCTTCTATTCCTATAATAAACAAACCGGAGCTAAGCTCTATGTTATCGGCAGCGATTCCTCGATCGACGGCAATGAAGTTACTGTGACCACCTACGGCACAAGAATGCTTACCCTCTTCTCCAACACCTGGCTCTATGACAGTGATGTGGATATGGGTATCGGAACTAAGATCAACTCATACGATACTATGCACTTCTCCAGCGCTGAGGAAGCTGAATCTGTTCTGAGAATATTCACTGTCGCACCTATAGTGCTTGCTGTTATCGGTGTATTCGTATGGCTGAAAAGGAGATATGCGTGATGAAAAAGATACTGATCGCATTTATCGTTCTGGCAGTGCTGGCTGCTGCTTCTGTATCAGCCTTCGTTATCGCTAAGAAAAAAAGCGATACCCGTACCCAGGAACAAAATAATATTCTCGCTGATAACATTCTTTTTCAGCTTGAATCCGACAAAACCTCTAAAATAGAGATCAGCTGTGCCGATGATAACTATACCTTTGAATACCAGAATTTCATCTGGAATCTCACCCATTCCGACAAAGGCGACAGCTTCTCTGTAAATCAGTCTGTTCTGACAGGTATTGCCACTACATTCGGCTCTCTTACCGCTGACACGAATTACGGCGCAGCTACAACTGATACACTGAAGCGCTACGGTCTTGATAAGCCTTACACTGTTACCGTTTACAATGACGGCAATGCCTATACTCTGAATATCGGCAATATCAGTCCCACCGGCGATTACTATTACGTCACCGCTGAAGGCAAGGAAAATGTTTATGCTGTAGCTTCTTCAGATATAACAAGCCTTATGTTCGACCGCCTCGGTCTTATGTCAAATGAGCTTATCCCCTACACCGATAATGAACTGTCAGAAATTATCCTGAAACGTGACGGTAAAGTCGTGTATGATCTAACATTTGATAATACAACCGGTATCTGGTCACTTCCGGAGGAATACAGTCTCATTGAAGTAGATCAGTCTGTCACCTCAAGAATTGAAACTAATATGACCCGCCTTACAGCTGAGGTAATGTTAGGTGAGCTTGATGATCTGGCTGCTTACGGTTTCGATAAGCCTTACGCTGAAATGACCATTAAAGGCTCCGACGGCACTGAACAGAAGCTGCTGTTCAGCTATTACGGCAATGATTCTGATACCTACACTTATGTTTATCTCGAAAATGCTGGTATCGCTGAGGTCTATTATACCTATGATGTCCGCTTTATAGAATATGACATCTTTGACCTTGTACTCCAGAAAGTTGAAAATGCAAGTATGTATAACGTTTCTGAGTTCTCCTTCAAATGCGCTGAGGCTGAGGATTCCTTCCAGGTCAACACCACTGATGAAACCGCTCAGTGCAGAGGTACTGAAATTAAGCTTGGAAATGCCGAGATCTTTGGCTTCTTCCGCAATTTCTACAATTCATTCTCATACCTCAATATCACCGGTATTGACATTGATGCCAAGCCTGAACTCAAAGACCCTGTTCTCTCCGCAAGCTATACACTCAATGACGGAAGCACAGTTTCCGTTGACCTTGTATCTACCGGAAACGGAAGCGACTGCTATCTGTTCAAAAACGGCAAATACACCGGCAACCTTGTCTCCTCTGATTTCATCAGCAGCGGAAATTCTTCAATGATCAATCTATATAATACCCTTTGCAGCCATGCCGGAATTGAGCCGAATTCATAATTCTTAAAATCTGCAAGCCGTATTATTAAACTGTCTGCCGGCAATAAAATATGAAAAGAGCACTGATTTTTACTGTCAGCGCTCTTTTTTTATCATGTTATATCAATTGTTCTTACAGCTGAAAGCTCACTCTGAAAGCTCAGGAAGTCCGGTTATTACCTTTGCATCAAGCTTCTGGATAGACAATGCGTCCTTAGCTGATACACCATCGCCGGGATTGCAGCAGTCAGCGTTTACAAGTGCCTGACCCTCAAGTCCGTACTTGTCATTGAGTGCTATGTGCTGGAGAATTGCAACAGCATCTGCAACTGTTACCTTCTTGTCAAGGTTTGCATCACCGTAAAGCACATCGCCGCTTACAGTTGTTGTAGCAGTAGTTTTTGCAGTAGTTGTAGTCTTAGCGGTGGTCGTACCCTCAGAGCTGCTGCCGTAAAGATCAGCCGGAAGCTCATCAAGTGTTATGCAGTATTCACTCTGATAAAGCTCTGTAAAGCTCTCAGCATTCTGATAATTCTCACCGGATACAAACGGCTCTTCGCTGGAATCATACCACGGACAGAAATACAGCCAGTCAGCGTGTTCAACCTGGAGGTTTGTAAGGCTGGGAACTGTATCATTTTCCGGCATTGCAACCATTTTGCGACCCTTTACCCAGTTGTAGAGAGAGTAGAAAAGTCCAGCCTCTGCGTCCTCATTAGGTCCGCTGGTCTTTCCGTCGTGGCGGTTGTATTTAACGTTGTACTTGTCATATCCAACGATATCTACCTTGTCATCTCCTGAATACCACTCAGCAGATGCGTCTGACCAGGCATAAAGATTCTGCTCCCAGATAAGGTTATGCAGACCATACTTGTTCATGAGAGTATCCTGCAACAATGACCAAAGCTCATGATATACCTTTGTGCCTTCCTTTGACCACCAGAACCATGCTCCTGAACCGTCTACAGGATCGCTGGTCTTGCTGGGATTACCCTCAGCCTCATGGAATGGACGGAATATTACCGGAACTCCTGCTTCCTGTAATTTAAGCAGCTCAGCTGCAAGATTCTCCATGCAAAGCTGGAAGTAGTCATATTCTGCTGTACCCTCGATCATACAGTTTGCTGTTACAAAATCTGTCTGAGGAGTATAGGTCGTCTTCTCGAATTCAAGAGGCTCGCCGAGAGTATAATCAGCCATAGTCTTAGGCACATTGATATGCCATGAAGCTGTTACGATGCCGTTTTCCTTTGTTGCCCAGTCGATCATACGCTGTGCAACTCCGTCGTCCCAGGCATAGCAGGGACAGTAGCTTCCGAAATCATAGCCGTGAATAGCCGGCTTCTTACCAGTCAGATTGTAGATATACTTTATCTCATAGTTGTAGTCATTGTAAGAATAATTACGGTTTTGGCTGTTATAGTTGTACTGCTGACCTTCCTCGTCGAAGCACTTCCATACGAATTTAGAACCGTCATCAGCGGTGCTGATATCAGCCTCATCGAAGGAGTATTCTTTTCCGCTGCTGTCTACGCATTTATTTGAAGCAGCATCATAGCGGATAGTTGTTTCCACGCTGTGTCCGCCGCCGTAGATCTCCTGCTGACCGGAGAGGATATTCTTTCCGTAAACGCTCTTAAGGTACTTCATGAGAGCTTTTGTCTCAGGAGTAGCATCCGGGTCAATGGGAGTATCGTCAGCCATTGAAAGGTCAGGGAATACAGCCTCAGATACAGTTACATAGTCAATAGCCATATATCCGTATTTATTGAGGAACCTGATAGTATTCTCGCCCTTCTTAAGACGAACCATGCCAAAATCATAGTCAGTCCATTCAGCTGAATAAGGCACTGTTTTTGAATACTCGCTGCCGTTCACCTCAATGGTCTGAAAGCGGCCGCCCTCGTCCAGTATCTGTGCGCCTCTTACTACAATGGAATACATTGCATCTTCCGGCACGTTTACTGTAAAACTCATAGGACCGCCGGTGATGTAAGCGAAACCTTCTCCGGAATATCCGGGCACTTCGTCCTTATAGATAGATGTCCACAGTGTTGCGTCCTGCATATCCTCGCCCTCGATACGGTAAGGGAACACTGTTGTATCACCGTCAGCTGCATATGACGGCATAACACAAGCGAATGAAACAGCAGTCAGTGCAGCTGCTGAAAGAACTGAAAGACCTTTTTTGAAAAATCTGTTTTTCATGTTTTTCCTCCTTTTATTATGAATGGCATCAACATTCTTCTCATCATAATTATATGATTTTTTGCTGAACATTTCAAGAATATTTTTGCACAAAATGACCGTGAGTATAGAATTTCGTCCTGATAGACAAATACTTAAGAAGTTTTTTTGATATTAATCACAGATTAATCTTAAATTATTGCTTAAATTATCAGTGCTTTTATTCACAATTCAACTAAAAATTATCCGATTACAGTTGGTATTATTCTTCCTTGAAACTTTCGCCAAAGCTCAGGAAGCTTAAATATATCCTGAATATAAAAAAAGGACTCTCATATACTCTATATTTTATGCACTTTAGTGCGGTAAAGTGATTTTTCATGTTCATATAGTAATACCCCTCCGTAACCCTTCACAAGCAGTTTTATACTTCGCTCTCGCTTATGAATAAATTATGAATATGACGGGTTTGACGGCACTTTCATATACTCTATATTTTTTATACACTTTAGTATAGTAAAGTGTTTTTTTCATGTACATATAGTAATAACCCGTCAACCCGTCATAACCCGTCAGGATAAAAGTGACAGCCCTTCGTAAAAAGCACATTTGCAAATCCTAGTTTTATCAAAGTGTTCGGACATTCCAAGTTCATGCTTCTGACTATGGTTGCCATAAGATAACAATGCCCCTGAGTACAAAAATCGCTCAGGGGCATAACTTCTATATGGTTATCTGCCATATCTCAGCTCACAAGTGCTTTGTCGAGCCAGAGCTTTGCAATATCCAGTGCCTCGTAAAGTCCGCATTCAAACTCACGGTTCTTCTTGAATGCGTTCATCGGATTCGGCTCATTGGTGTCGATAAGGATTATCTTCACCTTTGAGGCTGTTTTTACCTCGCCTGTATCCTTCTTTCCGGTTATCGTCATCCATATTACATACGGATCAGACATATACCCATAGTACAGCTGATCTCCGCTTCTTACCAGCGGATACCCTTTATAAGTGTTGAATTTCTCGCTCATGTGACGACCTCCTTGTTTGATTTTCAAGCATTGCCCTATAGCTTAAGGCTTTGCAGCTGTCTTATTTCCATGTGGTGACAAAGTCTTCATCTGTATTGAATTTGCCTATATTATCTATAAGGGTATCAACATATGACTTGGAGATATAGAACTTCGGAATGCCATTGATGACTATGATCGACCTGAAATTGCTTGCATCATAGATCTTTATCTCTCTCTGCTCATCATCATAGCTCTCACTGTAGGTGATAGTAACAGCCGGTTCGGTATCAAAAACCTTTTCTTCAAGGATCAGCTCCTCTGCATTTGCTCCCACAAGGAAGCTATAGAAAAGTCTGAAACGTTCACTGTCATATTCCTCGCCGTTGAGTGTTACCTTCATGTCAGCTGACTTTCTGCTGTTCACCTCAGATTCCGGATCAATCGGAGCAATTGTGAATTTCTGCTCTTCGCCGTCCCTTACCTTGATATCCATATCCGTAAGGCTCCATACATAATCTGCAATAAATATCTTTGAAGCGATATCTACCGGCATTACACTTGCCCAGGGCAGCTTGTCATATGCAATTGTGAATATCACCTTTTCACCCTTAAGCATTGCATAGCAGCATTTTCCGTTTACACTGTCTGTGAAAGGCTCGCTTATCAGCAGCACATGATCATCGGCATCTCTACAGTCCATAGTCACCTTGCAGAAGGGTTCCTTCAGACCTGCTCCGGCAATATCTGATTCCTCACAGTGCAGACTGTAAATATCCGTTGCGCTCAGTCCAAACATACCCGTTATTATATCCGTTGAACGCTCAACTGAAAGAAACGCATCTGTCGGCTCCACCATAACATGAGTTGCTGAAGTACCGCCGGTATAATTCTCGTCATCATGTCTGTCATCGTACTTTATGAATATATCATAGTCGATATCATCACGCTCGATCCTCAAACTGTCCACAATAGGATAATTATCCTGATCCGGAGCCTCCAGCAATGTCTTATCCACAAACTCATTCAGGGGCTTGCTGTAATTGGCAAGGGCAGAGCTTCTGACGGTATATACATCATTGCTGCCATCAAGCCTGCAATAAACAGCATCGCCTGCCGGTGCAGGATCTCCTATTAGAAGAGTGACCTCAGTTCCGGTCTCGTAAGTGACCTTAACGGTGATTGCTGGTTCTTCCAGTCCGAATTTTGCCAGATCAGTACAATCCTTCTCTATGGTGGATTCAGAGGTCAGACCGTTGGCATTATTGGCAAGAGTACCTATAACGCTGTCGTTCATTTTTATGTCCTGATAGCCGTCAAGAGTATAGGTTGCGGCAGATTCCTCAGTCTTTGTGGATTTCTGTACAACGTGAAGCACATCAGTCTGATTTGTAACATCAACAGTCTTTATGACCCCTTCAAGAGTTTCGCCGGTTTCAGGATCAGTACCTGTAACGGCATCGTCCTTAATGAGTATCACTGTTTCTGACAGTGCAGATGTTGTCATCTCAGCGCCTGAAGAAGAGCTGTCAGGATCGTCCTTCGGCTCAGTAAGCCTTAACGCTGCGTAGCCTCCGCCAAGAACAGCCAGCAGCGCTGTAAGTCCGATAATGCCCTTAAGTGTCTTGCTCATTTATTCTTTCTCCTTAATAATACGATCACTCCGGTAATTGCCACAAGCACCGGTATAATAACAATAACGATTATTCTTATTACATTTGCGTCCTTTGTAGTAGGAGCGATAGTTGCCTGCTGGAGTGCCTTGTCGGGAATGACAATGCTTGCTTCCTTTCCTGTTACGGAATTGATCATGTTCAGCAGTACAGTTGCATTGTTATAGGTATTTGTATTCTGGAGTATATAGCTGTCCATCATGAAGGAGCTTCCTATTACCAGCATATTGCTGCGGATAACATCAAGTCCGTCCTGTGCTTCCTTTCTTGCAAGAACAGCAGCGTTATAGCTCTGCTTTTCATCAGAAACTTCATCAGTTTCGCCGAGTGCTCTGAGGTATGAAGAATCAGCGGATTTAAGCAATTCCTTTGTAATGACCTCATTATTCTTGGAGATAATTGTTATAGCTCTTGTTCCGGGACCTGCTATCGGCAGAGCCTCATTTGCCGGTGTTCCGACTATCTCTGCATCAGCAATGCTCAGCATCGGTGAATAATCTGATATGCTCATTGCCTGGATATAGGTCTGAACCATTTTTTCTTCATCGAAAATATATGCGTCATCTATCTGTATTCTCCACTCAGCAAGCAGCTCTTCAATATTCGGAAGATCGCCGGCATAAAGATTCGGGATATAGATCATATTCTTCTGGAGCTTTCCGCCGTTGTAAAGGAAATCACTGAACTTCTGCACGATATCCTCTGTGAAGTCTATCGCAGGCACTGCCAGTACCACAAGGTCATAGTCATCAGGACTTAAAGCATCTGTTCCGGCATCTACCTCTGTGCAGTCATAACCGTTTTTGCTGAGGAAGCTCTCGAAGGATGAAACCAGGCTGCTGTAGGCGGTTTCATAAATTGAAGAGCCATTCATTGATGTTATAATAGCTGCTCTTACAGGGTTTGCATCTGTTACAGCCATAATTGCAGATGTGATCGTGCTTTCGCCCACAAAGGTCATGGAGAGATTTGTCTGACTGCTGGACTGTGCCGGAGTTATCATGCTGATAACATCATCATTGGATATCACCTTTATTCTGTCCCCGGCTCTTACCACAATGCTGCCCTCAGCTATCTCACCGTTATATATCTTATTGAAGCCGCTTATAACGTCAGGGTCTTTGTTAATGTCAACGTATCTTACATTTATGCTGCCCTTGCCGGACTCTGCATAAACTGAATATTTATCCAGTATCTCAGGTATAATGTCATAGGGCATATCCACATTGACTCCGTAATAGCTGGCATAAAGCTGCTTGAAATATGAAGCCATGCTTGTAAAGGTATCCTTTGTGCTGGTAACGGTTATCTCAACGTCCTTGTCCAGGTTTTCAAGTATAGCCTTTGAATCGTCAGAAAGCTCATATCTCTTATCCGGTGTCAGGTCAAGCTTGAGAGGATATCTCTTGGTAACTGCACTGCACATGAGATTTACTACAACTACTATTGCAACCACCAGTGCAATGACTACTATTGACATTGAGCCAAACTTAAGCTTCTTGAAATTGCCCTTCTTCTTAGGCTTGTCACTGCTTACGCCTGAATCCTCCGCAGCAGCTGTTTCCTTTATCTCTTTTTCCTTTTTACTCATATTTATCGTCCTCCTTTCGCATTAGCCCCAGCGTCTCTTGTCAAGCACTCTTACTGTGAAGAAGTTGAACAGAAATGCCACGCTGAGGAAGAAGACTATACTCGAAAGATTGAACACTCCCTGAGTAAATTCAAGATATCTTGAATAGAAGGAAAGTGAAGCCATTATCTTCTTTATCAGCTCGCTGTTGATGTTTGCTGAAAGCGAATCAAAAAGATACAGTACAAAAAGTACCAGCATACTTGCAACTGCTGCTGCCATCTGGTTTTCTGTCAGTGAGGATATGAACAATCCCACTGCTATGAATGCTGCGCCCAGGAAGAGCATAGCAAAGTAATTTCCTAAAAGCGTTGACCACACTACATCACCCAGATATGCAAGTATTATTGAGTATACAAATACTATGCTCTCTGCAATTATGAACAGTGTGAGTGCTGCTAAATATTTTCCGAGAACTATTGACCAAAGACCAATAGGCGCAGTCAAAAGACCCTGATCAGTCCTGTTTTTCTTTTCCTCGCTCATGAGCTTCATGGTGAGGATTGGTATAAGGAAGAGTACAACTATAAACATTGAGCTGAACAGCGCAGAGGTCTCAGTTGTACCAGAAGCTATCACTCCGTTGAAAAAGAATATTCCGGAGAGCAGAAAGAATACCGAAAGAAATACATAAGCTACGCCTGAGGTAAAAAACGCTCCCATTTCACGTCTGTATATCGCACCCATTATTCCTCGCCTCCTTCTTCTTTCTTGTCATTATTTTCTGCTGGCTTTTCATCATCAGCTTCAGCCACAAGCTCGCCGTCCTTAACATTGAGCTTGATCTTAGGCGCTTTCTTCTTATTGGACTTGCTGTCATTTCTCCGCAGGTCATCACCCATGGTGATCTTGATGAATATATCCTCCAGCGTCATATCTGAAAGCTGGAGCATGAGTATATTCCAGCCATTCTCTGTACACATTCTGTTGATCGCACGCCTTACATCAGTCTCGCCATCAGTTTCAACATCAAAGTCATATATGCCCTTTTCACGCTCCATATCAGCACGGACATATTTTACTCCGTCAATGGATTTAAGTGCATCAACGATCTTGTTCTTATCATCAGCAGTATGGGTATCGCCCTCGATGCGGACTGTCATCTTATGCTCATTGGTAAGCTTGCTGGCAATTTCGTCAGCAGTTCCGTCAGCTGCAACAACGCCCTTGTTGATTATGATTATCCTGTCGCAGACTGCCTGTATCTCCTGAAGAATATGAGATGAGAGTATAACAGTATGATTCTTTCCCAGCTTCTTGATAAGAGTTCTAATCTCGATTATCTGATTCGGGTCAAGACCAACTGTCGGCTCGTCAAGTATCAGCACCGGCGGATTGTTGATAAGCGCCTGTGCAAGTCCGACTCTCTGCTTATAACCTTTTGAAAGGTTGCGTATAAGACGATTTCTTACACCCGAAAGCTTGCAGAGATCGCAGACTTCCTTAAGATGTGCCTTTCTTGAAAGCTTGCACTTCTTAAGGTCATACATAAATCCCAGGTACGCATCTACCGTCATATCCACATAAAGAGGCGGTATTTCCGGAAGATAGCCGATATTAGCCTTTGCCTTTATCGGGTCCTCAAGTATATCCACACCATTTATGAGTATCTGTCCGGAAGTGGAAGAAATATATCCTGTAAGCATATTCATCGTTGTTGACTTGCCTGCTCCGTTAGGTCCGAGAAAGCCGAGTATCTCGCCCTTTTCGACCTTGAAGCTGATGTCATTTACGGCTTGCTTGTCGCCGTAGCGTTTAATTAGATGTTTTACCTCTATCATTTTCAGCTTATCCCTCCTGTTGGGAAACTCTTCCGGGGAGAACCTTTTTTGAAGCAGGTTCATTCCCCGCCCCTTCATAAAACCACTGGCTCCATGAATAAGGGTATTGGTTTCAATGCTATGTTACATTGAATAAGATATTATATTAATGTGATAACAGAGTGAAGAAAAAAAGAATTTTATATGTCTTTTTCACCGGCAATATCCTTGGCTATCTGAGTCTTAAGCTCTTCAAGGGAAGCAAACTTTCTCTCCGGTCTTATAAACCTGTCAAAGCTTACCTCAAGCATCTTGCCGTAGAGATCACCGCTGAAATCAAGTATATGTGTCTCTGCCAGCGGACTGCGCTCACCTTCTATGGTAGGCTTTATTCCAACATTGGTGATGCTTCTGTATATCCTGCCGCCAACAGCTGTATGTGTACTGTAAACACCGAATCGTGGGACCAGCTGTCCGCTGGAATAGTGCTGATTTATCGTGGGAAAGTCCAGTGTCCTGCCGATATGATTGCCGTCAGAAACCTTTGCCCAGATAGAATACTCCCTGCCCAGCAGTTTGTTTGCCGCAGTGATATCTCCGCTGCCAAGAAGTGAGCGTATACTGCTGCTGGAAACCACTGCACCGTCAAGGCGCACGTCCTCAGCTATACTCACCCTGAAGCTGTACTTCCTTCCGAATTCCTTAAGCTCCTCTGTTCCGCAGGAGGCATTGTTTCCGAAACGAAAGTCCCTTCCGCAGCTGACAAATCCCACGTTGAGCCGTTCCTTAAGTACCCTTCGTACAAACTCTTCACCTGAAAGTCCGCTGAGCTTATCAAAGGACGGCGAATAATACCACCGGACACCGCATTCACACAGCAGCTTCATCTTCTGGCGGCTTCCGTAGATATACCCCTGACTGCCGCCGGTTTTCCGTGAAACGCTTATCGGGTCAAAGGTGAACACTCCCGGCATGAAGCCGTTTTCACTTTCTCTGCAAGCCAATTCCAGCACTGCCCGGTGTCCAAGATGTACTCCGTCAAAAAGTCCAAGAGCTGCTGCTGTTTTTTTGCGTTCCATAGTCTCACCCCAGATTTTTTCCGATGCGAAGCTCACCGTTTTCCCGGTCAGCCTTAGCTGTACCGATAAATGCGCCGTCAAAGCCGTATATCCTGTAATCGTCTTTATCCGGACGGATATCTCTGACTCTGGTCAAATCAAGTCTCACACCGCAGCGGTACATTCTGGTCTGAGCTTCATTCAGCCTTACTGCCGGATAGGACGAAAATACCCTGTCAATAGGTACAATAAGCTCTTCTATGCGTCCCTCGTCAGAAGCCTGCTGTATCTGCTCAAAGGTATAACATTCATTATATATGAATCCTCCGGAGCTGTCACGGACAAGTCCTGTCATTATACCGCCCACTCCCAGCCTTTCACCGATATCATTGATAAGTGTACGCACATAAGTACCTTTTCCGCAGTCTATTTCCAGTATACCCTCACGGGTCTCCGGGTCATACCTGAATATTTCCAGCGTAGTCACTTCTATCTCCCTGGGTTTGCGCTCCACTTCAATTCCCTGCCGTGCAAGGTCATAGAGCCGCCTGCCGTTGACCTGAACTGCTGAATACATAGGCGGTATCTGCATTATCCTGCCTCTGAACTCCGGAAGGATATCCTGAAGCTCATCATAGCTGACATTTTTATCCGAGCATTCCTTCACATTTCCCCAGACATCCTGAGTGTCAGAGGTGAAGCCCAGCCGGAAATCCGCAAGATAACTCTTTGAAGTATCCGGCATAATATCAGCAGCTTTTGCCGCATTGCCGATGAATACCGGAAGAACTCCTGTCGCCATAGGGTCAAGAGTACCGCCGTGTCCCAGCTTACGGGTATGGAGCATTCCTCTCAGCTTTGCGACTGCATCAAACGAGGTGAAGCCCTGGGGCTTGTTAAGGAGAAGTATACCGTTCATATCACAGAGCCTTTCTCACTGCTTCTATCAGTTTATTTTTAACTTCGTCAATATCTCCCTCGACAGTGCAGCCGGCTGCTTTTACATGACCGCCGCCGCCCAGCTCCTGACATATCGCTGATACATTCACCTGGTCTGCCGAACGGAACGAGCATTTATATACTCCCGGCTCACGCTCACGGAGAAGTATTCCCACCTCAGTATCTTCAAGCTGTATAGTCATCGGTGCGAAGCCTTCCAGCTCCTCCATTGCTATTCCAAGCTCCTTCATCATATCCTGAGTGACCGCAAGTATAGCCAGCTTGCCGTCAAGATGAGCCTCCATAAGCTCTGAGACCTTTCCTTCCAGCTTCATTCTGCCCAGAGATTTCACCTCGAACATATACCTGTTTATCTTAGCAAAATTTATATCGTAGCAGCGTTTCATTTCAGCTGCTATCTCATGGGCTCTCGGCGTTGTGCAGTCATACTTGAAACAGCCTGAATCCGTTGCTATTCCGGTATAAAGACACATCGCACAGTGGCGGGTTATCTTTACGCCCATGAACTTTGCCAGGTCATAGATTATTTCACAGGCTGCTGTTGCTTCTCCACGGAGAAGAGTTTTTTCAGCATAGTTTTTATTTGAGATATGGTGGTCGATACAAAGCTGAACCTTTCCGCCGTATATCTCCTCATATTTCCCCATGAGTTTCGGGTCGGCTATATCCACAGCAATTATGGTCTGCGGTTCAAAATCCTCACCGACTCCGGTATTTGTCATAAAGTCATACCGCTTTGGAAAAGGGTCGCTGCAAACTACTCTGCTTCTTACGCCCAGCTCAGAAAGTATATCCTTAAGTCCAAAGCCTGAACCTATGCAGTCACCGTCCGGAGACATATGAGTTATTATAACTGCGTCCCGGCAATTTCTCAAAAAGGTCTCGGCTTCACTGAATCCAATAAACATATTTCCTCCTTCACTGAGCATCTTCTTCATTCTTATCAATATTCAGATCGTGGAGCTTCCTGCTGATCTCAGCGCTTCTCTCGATAGAATTATCAGCAATGAAAGTCAGCTCCGGAGACTTTCTCATTTTAAGACGGTGAAAAAGCTCCCGGCGGATAAATCCGGCTGCACTTTTAAGTCCCTTCACCGATTCAACAGTACGCTCCATTCCCTCAAAGCTTGAAACGTATATCTTGCAGCTGGACATATCTCCGGACAGATCAGCCCGGACGATAGTCAGCATCTTGTCTATTCTCGGATCCTTAAGCTCCCGCAGAATAGCTGTCATTTCTCTTTTGATATCCTCTGCCATACGGCTGTTTTTAAAATTAGGCATATTTATCCTTTCCTGTTATCAGTCCTCACGGTACTCCTCTACCATGTATGCCTCGAAGATATCCCCTTCCTTTACATCGCTGAAACGCTCCAAGCTTATACCGCACTCATAGCCTTCTGCCACTTCCTTTGCGTCGTCCTTGAAACGCTTGAGCCCAGCGATCTTGTCATCGGCAATAATGATTCCGTCACGAACAACCCGAACCTGACAGCCTCTTGTGACCTTTCCGTTCAGCACATAGCTTCCTGCTACCATGCCCACATTAGAGATCTTGTATACCTGGCGGACTTCAACTCTTCCCAGCTCAACATCTCTGAACTTAGGTGCCAGCATACCCTTCATTGCGGTGGATATCTCTTCGATTGCGTCATAGATTATGCGGTAAAGGCGGATATCTACTCCGTCACGCTCTGCATTCTCAGCAGCAACAGGATCCGGACGAACATTGAAGCCGACAATGATTGCGTTTGATGCACTTGCCAGCATAACATCGCTTTCCTTTACAGCACCTACGGCACCGTGTATTACTCTTACTCTTACTTCATTATTTGAAAGCTTCTCCAGCGACTGCTTTACAGCTTCAACAGAACCCTGAACATCAGCCTTTACAATGATAGGCAGCTCCTTGATCTCGCCCTCAGCGATCTGGCTGAACAGATTATCCAGAGTGACTTTTCTGTAGGAGTTGAACTGCTCCTGCTTAGCCTCATGCTTTCTCTTTTCAACCAGCTCACGGGCAAGTCTCTCGTCCTCAACAGCGTTGAAGGTATCGCCTGCGCTCGGCACCTCAGCCAGACCTGTTATCTCAACAGGAACGGACGGACCTGCGGACTTTACTGTTCTGCCCTTGTCGTTGGTCATAACTCTTACTCTTCCCACAGCAGTTCCTGCTATGAGAATATCTCCCTGGTGGAGAGTACCATTCTGTACAAGAAGTGTAGCGATAGGACCTCTGCCCTTGTCAAGCCGTGCTTCAATGACAGTACCCTTTGCCAGTCTGTCGGGATTTGCTTTATACTCCTGGACCTCAGCTACAAGGAGTACATTTTCAAGAAGATCATCTATGCCCTCACCGGTCTTGGCTGAAACAGGCACACAGATAACATCTCCGCCCCAGTCCTCACAAACCAGGTCATATTTTGTCAGCTCTTCCTTGATACGGTCAGGGTTAGCGCCTTCCTTATCCATTTTGTTTATAGCTACGATTATCTGAACTCCTGCTGACTTTGCATGGTTGATAGATTCAACTGTCTGGGGCATTACACCGTCATCTGCTGCAACAACAAGTATAGCAATATCTGTGATATTAGCACCTCTTGCACGCATTGAAGTGAAAGCCTCATGTCCGGGAGTATCCAGGAATGTGATGTCCTGTCCGTTGACATTTACCTGATAAGCACCGATATGCTGAGTGATACCGCCGGCTTCACCTGCGGCAACGTGAGCATTTCTTATTCTGTCAAGGATAGAGGTCTTACCGTGGTCAACGTGACCCATAACTACAACAACTGGGCATCTGGGTTCAAGGTTTGTATCGTCATCATCGCTGTCGTCGATAAGTCTTTCCTCGATAGTAACAATGACCTCACGCTCAACCTTTGCACCCATTTCTTCTGCAACCAGTGAAGCGGTGTCAAAATCTATCTCCTGGTTTATGGAAGCCATAACGCCCAGACCCATGAGCTTCTTTATTACCTCAGTGGCAGTAGCTTTAAGACGGGCAGCCAGCTCTCCGACAGTTATGCTGTCAGGGATCATTACCTTAAGCTGCTGTTTTCTTGCACGCTCAAGCTCAAGGCGCTTAAGCTTCTCAGCCTCGCTCTCCTTCTTTGAAAACTGCTGCCTTGTACGCTGAGCGGATTTCTGGTTGATTTTCTGTTTTTTGGAAGAATAGTTATCGCCGTGCTTGTTGGTAGGAGCGATCTGTTCATACTTCTCGTTGTACTTATCCAGATCTATATAGCTGCCTCTGGTGTCAACAGTACGTCTCTGGGTAGAATTCTGAGCTGTTTCAGAGCTGAATCCGCCGCTGAACTTTGTACGTTCACCTCTGTCCTGAGCTTTAGCCTGCTGTTTTTTCTCAGTCTTCTTATTCTTCTTGGAAGGCTGATTCTTCTGCTGAGCAGGATTTTCCTCAGGCTTTTTATCCTCAGGCTTCGGAGCAGTCTTAGCTTCAGGCTTTTTATCCTCAGCCTTTGGAGCAGTCTTAGTTTCAGGCTTTTTATCCTCAGGCTTCGGAGCAGTCTTAGTTTCAGGCTTTTTATCCTCAGTCTTTGGAGCAGTCTTAGTTTCCGGCTTTTTTTCCTCAGTCTTTGGAGCAGTCTTAGTTTCGGGCTTTTTATCCTCAGTCTTTGGAGCAGTCTTAGTTTCAGGCTTTTTATCCTCAGTCTTCGGAGCAGTCTTAGTTTCAGGCTTTTTCTCTTCCTTTTTAGGAGCAGCCTTTGCAGCTGCTTTTTTCTCTTCCTTTTTAGGAGCAGCCTTTGCAGCTGCTTTTTTCTCTTCCTTTTT
This sequence comes from uncultured Ruminococcus sp., assembly GCA_946537565.1. Lineage (GTDB taxonomy): Bacteria > Bacillota > Clostridia > Oscillospirales > Ruminococcaceae > Ruminococcus. The sequence goes on from CAMNFW010000008.1 coordinate 18,851, forward strand.
AGGAGCAGCCGGCTGTTTTTTCTCTTCGGACTTCTCAGTCTTTTTGGGAGCAGGCTTCTTTTCCGGCTTTGGCTCTTCCCTTTTACGCTCTGGCTTCGGATCATTTTTTGTTGCGAAGTAAGAGTCAAAGCTGCTTACCTCATGAAGCTTCGTAAAATGCTCCAGCACAAGATCCATTTCATCTTCTGTCAGAGATGTTGAAGCCTTCTTTTTATTATCGCCCTTTTCTGCGAAATAATTTATAAGATCCTGCGAAGAAATATCCAGATCCTTTGCAGCATCACTTAACTTTACTTTTTTTGCCATAGGCTTATAGTACCTCCGTTCGCTGTCGCCGTAAATACATATCATACGGCATATTGTTTATACGGGATCATCTATGTTCTGTCCGGCTGGGAATTATCCGGTGCAGCAGAGATCAGCCTTGCGAAGCCGTCTGCAAAACCTTTGTCACAGACAGCGATAACAGCTGTTTCCTTGCCGCAGTATATTCTCATATCCGCCTTGGTAAGCTGTGTTTCCAGCACCTCAGCTCCGTATTTTCCGCAGACGAACCTGACCTCCTTGACGGTTTTATCAGAAGCATCTGACGCTGTAAGGATACAGCAGGCAGAGCCGTCCTTTACCGCAGTGCAGGCGCTGTCGAATCCCTTGACAGTCTTTCCTGCTTTTATACATATACTCAGCAGATCAGCTGTTTTCCGTTTCACGTCTGAGTTCATCAGCCATCACCTCGTATACGCTTTCATCTATTTTGCATGAGAATGTCTT
>CAMNFW010000009.1 GCA_946537565.1 uncultured Ruminococcus sp.
GAAATTAACGATAACGAAGGACATATTGCCGGTGATACTGCTTTGAAAACTCTGGCAGATTGTTTCTGGAGGGCAGCTCAAAGCCGTCAGCGTGTTTACCGTATCGGCGGTGATGAATACATGATACTTTGCATGGGCTCTCAGGAGGCTGATGTTACTGCGCTGATAGAACGTATCCGCAGTGAAGTTGCTAAAACTCCGTATACCTGCTCGATAGGCTATGCGATAAGGTCTGGTGATGAATCTATAGATCAGATGTATATAATCGCTGATAAAAGACTGTATGAAGAGAAAAATCAATACTACCTCAAAACCGGTAAGACCAGAAGAAGATGATCTCCGGAGTTGGGATATTTGTGTAATATATTTTTTTAAACCGCTGTGATCCGGCGGTTTTTTTATTATGATTAAAAATGTAAGTAAAATAGTGCAAAAGGTCATTTACATTTTTGAGAGCATGTTATATCATATTAACATAATGTTATGCTTTTATATGAAAATAATGTATAAAATATGAATAAATCTGTTGACATTAAATTGTTAATATGATAAAATAAAATAAATCACAGTACGGTTCTTACTGTAAATGAAAGGAGTTTACCATGAAAAAAAGCTTTTTCAAGAAAGCAGCTGCCCTTGTCCTCTCCGGTGCAATGCTGCTTACTGCTGCAAATTTCAGCTTCCCCTCAAAGCTGATGTCTGATGCGGCTGCCAACAAAGCCCGTGTTTCCGTTCATGACCCCTCTATTATCAAGGACGGCAGCACATATTACGTTTTCGGCTCCCATATTGAAGCCGCTAAAACTAATGACCTCCAGAACTGGACACGCTTCACTAATGGCTATACTACGCCAAATAACGTTGAGTTCGGCAACCTCTCACAAAACCTCAAAAAAGCTTTTGAATGGTGCGGCGAGGACTTAGAGGATTGTGCAGGCGGATTCTCAGTGTGGGCTCCGGACGTTATCTGGAATCCGGATTTCCAGAACGCTGACGGCTCTAAAGGTGCATACGTCATGTATTTCTGCACCTCATCAACCTATATCCGGTCAGTTATCTGCTTTGCTACCTCCAAAAATATCGAGGGTCCTTATACCTTCGGCGATACCCTTATCTATACCGGTTTCACCAAGAATGACCAGTATGTTAGCAGTTCAACTAAAAACGTTAACAAAAAATATACCTCCACTAATATCGACGAGCTTATCAGTTCCGGTGAGATCACTATGAACGACAGCTGGTTCAGCGGAAATAATTACAATAATCAGCTGTTCCCTAATGCCATAGACCCTACTATCTATTACGGCACTGACGGTAAAATGTATATGACCTACGGTTCATGGTCAGGCGGTATCTTTACTCTGGAGATCGACCCCGCCACCGGAAAATGTATCCACCCTAAAACCGGTACTACCTCTGACGGACGTATGATCGACAGCTACTTCGGTACTAAGATCGCCGGCGGCTACGGTAAGTCCGGTGAGGGCCCGTTTATTGAATATAACCCCGATAACGGCTACTATTACCTCTGGACGACCTATGGCGGACTTGCTGCTAAAGGAGGCTATAATATGCGTGTTTCACGCTCTACAAGCCCTACAGGTCCTTTCACTGACCCGGCAGGCAGACCGGCTGTTCTCGCTTCCAATACAAACCTTGACAGCGTAGGTCTTAAGGTTATGGGAAATTATCAGTTCAGTACGCTGGATACGGCTTATATGGCTTGCGGTCATAACTCCGTTCTCCGTGATGATGACGGAAAATGGTACCTCTTCTACCACGCACGCTTTAACTCAGGAAATGAATACCATGAGGTAAGAGTCCATGAAATGTTCTTCAATGAGGAAGGCTGGCCTGTTGTGACTCCCTTTGAGTACGGCGGCGACCATATCGCTGAGGGCGGCTATGATGAAAAAGATATCGCCGGCGATTATGAATTCATCAACCACGGAAACAGCACCGACGGCATCGTTATCAATTACAAGAAAATAAAACTTAATTCCGACCATACTATCTCAGGTGATGTCACCGGTACATGGTCAGAAGACCCCGGAAGCGCTGCTGCTGTTATTACTATCGGTAATCAGAACTACAGCGGTTACTTCATCGCTGCGGAAAATGAAAAGGGTACTAAGGTTATGTCATTTACCGCTGTGGGTAATAATAACCAGACTGTCTGGGGCACTAAAAATACCGCTTTTTCAGGCAGCGAAAGATCTTCTTTGGGTGACTATACAAACCCCGATGCTCAGCTGGTAATGGCTCCGGATACTGTGGGCGAAAAAAGCCGTTCAGTAAAACTCAGCGGCACTGACCTCGTCAGCGGTGCGACCTATTTCATCACTAATAAAAACAGCGGTCTTTCTCTTGACCTGCCCGAAGGCAAGCTTGATGCCGGCACAAATCTTCAACAGTGGGATTTCAATAAGAGCTGGGCGCAGCAGTGGAGACTTGTGGCTGAGGACGATAAATACTTCCGCATAGTTTCTCTCGGCGACGAGAGCAAGTGTATCGCTGTTGCCGAAAACTCTGCCAATGACGGTGTTAATGTTGAACTTCAGGAGTTCAGCGGCAGCGATAATCAGCTGTTCAGCCTCGTGAAAAGCGGCAGCTATTACGGTATCGTTTCTAAATGCTCCGGCGGCAATGGCGGCCTTGATGTGTTTGAATGGTCAAAGGAAAACGGCGGAAATATCAATCAGTTCGCTTATAATGAATATGACTGCCAGCTCTGGAAAATAGAGCCTGTCCGCCCGTCTGTTCCCAGAGGTCTGTATACTATAAAAAATCTCAACAGCGGTCTTTACCTGAATACCAGCAGCAGCGGCAGTATCATCCAGTCCGCAGAGCCTGAAAACTGGCAGGTAACCGTATATAACGGTGAGTATTATATCGGACTCGACTACGGCGATATCACTCCTTATGACCCAATGTATGCGGCGGTTGAAGGCAACAGCCCCGAAAATGGTGCGGATATCACTTACATGAGCCTTAATGACAGCAGCTATGGTATCATGAAGCTCAACTGCAATAAGGACGGCACTTACTCTATCCTTACCAGCGCTTCGGATTTCAGATCCTGCTTCGATGTTTTTGAGATCAGCACTGAGGAAGGTGCAAATATCTGTCAGTGGGAATTCTGGGGCGGCGACGGTCAGAAGTTCATTCTCGAACCTGCGGCTGATAATGATAAGGTCATCGGTGATGTGAACACTGACGGCAAATTCGATATCGCTGACCTTGTAATGCTGGAAAGATTCCTCCTGAAAGCCGGTGAGCTTACTGACTGGAATGCCGGCGACCTTTGCAGTGACGGACGTATCGACACTTATGACATGATCAGTATGAGACAGCTCCTTAAAACAAAGCTTTAATACCTATAAACCGCTTGGAACAGCCTTCTGAGCGGTTTTTTTATGAGCCTTTCGGTTTTTGGAATATACTATTATTATGGAATGATTTCGTTTTGATGTTAACAGCAAAAATTCACAGCGGTATTTGTGCAGATCAAATAAATTTTTTGCAAAGTTGAAAAAATTTTATCAGATGCTTGAAATTGAAATAAATATAAAGTATAATTATATATATATTTTCAGGAGGTGAAAAGCTTGAATGTAAGGGATGAAATTTTAAAACTGCTTGCTGTTACTAACGGGGAATTTGTTTCCGGCTCGGCTCTTGCCGAAAAGCTCGGTGTAAGCAGAAATGCCGTCTGGAAGGCTGTTAAGGTTCTGGAGAACGAAGGCTATATCGTTGAGTCTGTTACATCTAAAGGTTATAGATTCTCAAAGGAAAACACCAAGCTGTGTGACATTGCTGTTGATTGCAGACTTAATACTAAATTTCTGGGAAGAAAACTCGTCATTCTCGATGAGGTGGATTCTACCAATAATTATGCTAAAAAACTCGCTTCCAGCGGTGCAGTTCACGGAACTGTTGTCGCTGCGGATAAACAAACCGGCGGAAGAGGAAGAATGGGCAGAACTTTTGTCTCGCCTTCCGGAAAAGGTTTGTATATGAGCGTTATCCTTCGCCCGGATTTCGGCATCGAAACAGCTCAGCTGATCACAACTGCTGCTGCCTGTGCTGCGGCTAAGGCTGTGGAAAAACTTTGCAGCCGAAATGTGAATATAAAATGGGTCAATGACCTTTATCTCAACGGCATGAAGATCTGCGGCATTCTCACGGAGGCTTCTCTCGGTCTGGAAATGAAATCTCTTGAGTATGCTATAGTTGGCATTGGCGTGAACGTCCGGAAAGTCGGCGACAGCTTCGATGAGACACTCAGTAAGAGAGCATCATCTATCGAGGACCAGACCGGTGAGAAAATAAGCCGGAATCAGCTTTGCGCTGAAATACTTAATCAGCTGGAAGTGTATATGGATATGCTGGAGAATAAAAGCTTCCTCGATGAATACCGCAGCCGTGAGCTTCTTACAGGTAATTATATCACCGCAAATATCGGCGGCGAAACTGTCGCCGGCAAGGCTCTCGGTATCGACGATTCCGCTAATATGATCCTGGAGCTGGCTGACGGCTCCGTTAAACATCTGTCTTCCGGTGAAGCAAGACTTTGCAGATTAAATGATAAAGGAGCTGAAATATGAGCCTCAATGATACACCCTCCGGCGAAAGGATACATATCGGCTTCTTCGGCAGGAGAAATGCCGGTAAATCAAGCCTTGTGAATGCTGTCACCGGTCAGGAGCTGGCTGTTGTCTCTGACGTTCCGGGTACTACTACGGATCCCGTTTACAAAGCTATGGAGCTGCTCCCTCTTGGTCCCGTTGAAATTATCGACACCCCTGGCTTCGACGATGAAGGCGCTCTCGGTGAGCTTAGAGTAAAAAAGACTCGTCAGATACTGGCAAAAACTGATATCGCTGTTCTTGCTGCTGACGGCTGCAAGGGTCTGGCTCAATGTGACAGGGAGCTTATCAATATCTTTAAGGATAAGGATATCCCGTATATTATTGTGTACACTAAGGCTGACCTGAACAGCCATGAGCTGAACGGTGATAATGAAATAGCTGTCAGCTCCCTGAAAAATCAGAATATCTTTGAGCTTAAAGAAAAAATCGCTGCCCTCGCTGTAAATGTCAGCTCCGAAAAAAGAATCATCGGCGATATTATCTGTCCCGGCGATATCGCTGTGCTTGTTACCCCTATTGATGCGGCTGCTCCAAAAGGAAGACTCATTCTCCCTCAGCAGCAGACCCTCCGTGATATCCTCGATGCCAATGCTATGGCTTTCGTCACTAAGGAATCTCAGCTCAGCGATACCCTCGGCAAATTAAGTACAAAACCGGCTATTGTTATTACTGACAGTCAGGTCTTCGGTCTGGTGAGCAGAATAGTTCCGGAGGATATACCTCTGACCTCCTTCTCAATTCTCATGGCAAGATATAAAGGCTTCCTCGATACCGCCGTTAAAGGCGCTGCCTTCATTAAAAATCTTAAGGACGGCGATAAAGTCCTTATCTCCGAAGGCTGCACCCACCACCGTCAGTGCGGTGACATCGGAAGCGTTAAGCTCCCGGCTCTGCTGAAAAAATATACAGGTAAAAATATTGATATCCAGCTCAGCTCCGGCAGGGATTTCCCTGAGGATCTTTCTGATTTCTCTATGGTTATCCACTGCGGAGGCTGTATGCTCAACGAAAAGGAAATGAACTGGCGCAGAAAAAATGCCGAAATGCAGGACGTTCCTTTCACTAACTACGGTATCGCTATTGCTTGCATGAATGGTATTCTTAAGCGCAGTCTGGGTATCTTCCCGTCCCTTGCAGCTGAGGTCTGAAATGAAAAAAAGACTGCCGTATATAATTATATTCATCGTGCTGACGGGAATCGAATTCTGCATCGGTCTGTTCATTCACGATGACTTCATTCGCCCATATTTAGGCGATGTGATCATTATCTGGGTGCTGTATTGCTTTGTAAGAATAATCTCTCCGGACAAACCTTCTGCACCTTATAATCTGATCGTGGAGATAGTTGCGTTTGCAGCTGCTGTCGAATTTCTGCAAATGATCAATATTGTGGATATTCTGGGAATCGAGAATCGCTTTCTGCGGACTCTTATCGGTACGAGCTTTTCATATGAAGACATTGAATGCTACTTCGCAGGCGGCTTTATAAATATGATAGGCTGCATTATCTATATTTTTTTATTTAAAAATAATGCAAATAAAAATGAATAATATTCTGCATATTGTGAATATTTTTCGGAAAAATGAATATTTATTCAAATACTCTTGACATTATCTGTCAGTGGTGTATAATAAGATTATTATTAAAGATATGATTTTATCATATGTATTTTCAGGAGGTAATCATCATGGCTAATAAAAAGGACATCAAAAAGGTCGTTCTCGCTTATTCAGGCGGTCTGGACACTTCTATCATTATTCCGTGGCTTAAGGAAAACTATAACAACCCTGAGATAATCGCTGTTTCCGGTGACGTAGGACAGGGTACTGAGCTGGACGGTCTGGAGGAAAAGGCTATCAAGACCGGCGCTTCAAAGCTCATCGTTGCTGACCTTAAAGAGGAATTTATCCAGGATTATATTTATCCTACTGTTCAGGCTGGTGCTATATATGAAAACAGATATATGCTCGGTACTTCCTTTGCCCGTCCTATAATCGCAAAGCGTATCGCTGAGATTGCTCTCGCTGAGGGTGCTGACGCTATCTGCCACGGATGCACCGGAAAAGGAAACGATCAGGTTCGCTTTGAGCTGGCTATCAAGGCTTTCGCTCCGGATATGACCATTATCGCTCCCTGGAGAGAATGGGAGCTTAAGTCCCGTGACCAGGAGATCGACTACGCTGAGGCTCATAATATCCCTCTTAAGATAAGCCGTGAAACAAATTACTCCAAGGATAAGAATATCTGGCATCTCTCACATGAGGGCCTCGACCTTGAGGATCCTGCTAATGAGCCGCAGTATGAGAAGCCCGGCTTCCTCGAAATGGGCGTTTCTCCTATCGACGCTCCCGATAAGCCCACTTACATCACTATCCACTTTGAACAGGGTAAGCCTACTGCCCTCGACGGCAAAGAACTCAACGGGGTTGAAATGGTATCAGCTCTCAATAAGCTCGGCGGCGAAAATGGTATCGGTCTGGCTGACCTGGTTGAGAACCGTCTCGTCGGCATGAAATCAAGAGGTGTTTATGAAACTCCCGGCGGCGCTATCCTCTACCACGCTCATGAGGTTCTCGAAACTATCACCATCGACAAGGAAACTGCCCGTATCAAGCAGTACCTCGGAATCAAGTTCGCTGATATCGTTTACAACGGTCAGTGGTATACTCCTCTCCGTGAGGCTCTCAGCGCTTTCGTAACTGAAACCCAGAAGAACGTTACCGGTGACGTTAAGCTTAAGCTCTATAAGGGCAATATCATCAATGCCGGTGTTACTTCTCCTTATACCCTCTATGATGAGGAGGTTGCTACCTTCGATGAGGACGATGTTTACGATCAGAAGGACAGCGCTGGATTTATCAATCTGTTCGGTCTCCCGATCAAGGTCAAGGCTAAGCTGGATCAGAAGAGAAATAATAAGTAAACCATGAACTTTGTTAAAGTTTGCTTTATCATAATTGCAGTACTGGTTTTCCTCAGATTTATCGCTGAGCTTGTTTCAGGTATTCAGCTTATGAAGGAAGACAGGGAAAGAGGCAGAAAATCTTTGCAGTATGCTGCTGTTTATTTGTCCGGTGGTATTCTTGCTCTTGCAGTTGCTTTCTTTCAGTCAGAAGGTGTACTGTGAAAACTCTCGTTGCATACTATATACAGGCAGGGGAAAACCTCCTGCCTGTAGCTGTTAGTTGGAAATTATAAGCTGGGAATGTAAGGGTGATCTTATGACCGTTATAACTCTTTTAATTTTTATCTTTTTTTTGTCACTGCTTGCTGCTCTCGCTGTGATTTGTGTTAAGAGGGAGAAGATCGTTAATACTGTTCTGATGTCGCCTGATTCAGAAGAGGTAATGGCTGTTATCCGGCAAAAAACTCCTAAATATCTGAAATATTATCTGGTTGAGCTTGATGTTCCGGCTAAAGATAAAAATATTATTGTACAGCATTATTTTACAAGAAATTATATTGACAATTACAGACCGGAAGAGGTCCCGGTGATGTACAGCGAAAAATCAGGGCTTACTGCTACTAAAGGTCAGCATGAGCTTAAAATGTTCAAAAGAGCTTTTATTATATTGTCTGCGGCAGCTGCAATATCCGGTGCTTTGTTTGTGTACAGCCTTATATAATATCACCTTCAGGCACTGCAAATCTATCGTTCATTTCCGAAATGCCGCAGTTGCAAAATTCTGAATTAACGTAAAGGAGTGTTACCGTTATGGCTGACATGATGTGGGCAGGAAGATTTTCAAAGCAGGTGGACGAGACCGTTAATGCTTTCAATTCTTCGATCGCCTTCGACGGACGTATGTACCGTCATGATATACAGGGCAGTATCGCCCACGCCGAAATGCTGGGAGACTGCGGGATAATTACTAAACAGGACAGCCTCGAAATTATCGGCGGTCTTAAAGATATTCTGGCGGATATTGATGCCGGAAAACTGGAGCTTGACCCTAATGCCGAGGATATCCATATGTTCGTTGAGGCTGAGCTTACCAGGCGCCTGGGCGATGTTGGAAAAAGACTCCATACTTCACGCTCAAGAAATGATCAGGTGGCTGTCGATCTAAGGCTTTATCTCCGTGATGAGATCGCTGAGATAAAACAGCTGGTCATTAAGCTTGCTGATACCTTAATTAATATGGCTAAAGACCACACCGATACCATTATGCCCGGCTATACCCACCTCCAGCGTGCCCAGCCTATTACCTTCGCTCATCATCTTATGGCTTATGTCTGGATGCTGCTGCGTGACCTGGGAAGACTGGACGATGCCTGCGAAAGAATGAATGTGTGCCCGCTGGGAAGCGGTGCCCTCGCCGGTACCACCTACCATACCAACAGAAAACAAACTTCCGATGCTCTCGGTTTCATTGAGCCTATGCCCAACAGCCTGGACGGTGTTTCCGACAGGGATTACTGCGTTGAGCTTTGCTGCGCCCTTTCTCTCCTTATGACCCACCTTTCTCGTTTCTCTGAGGAAATTATCCTCTGGTGCAGCTGGGAATTTAAATTCGTGGAGCTGGACGATGCCTTCGCTACTGGCTCTTCTATTATGCCCCAGAAGAAAAATCCCGATGTCACTGAGCTTATCCGTGGCAAGACTGGAAGAGTCAACGGCGATCTCGTTACCCTGCTGACTATGATGAAGGGTCTGCCTCTTGCTTATAACAAGGATATGCAGGAGGATAAGGAAGCTGTATTCGATGCTGTTGATAATGTCAAGCTTTGCGTTAAAACCTTCATTCCTATGCTCGCAACTATGCGTGTTATCAAGGAGAATATGAGAAATGCTGCTGCAAGAGGATTTATCAATGCCACAGACTGTGCAGACTATCTCGTTAAAAAAGGTATGCCCTTCCGTGATGCTTACAAGATAACCGGTACTCTTGTGGCTGAGTGCATCGAAAAGGGTCTTACCCTCGAAACCCTTCCTATTGCCGATTATAAGGCTAAAACTGAGCTTTTCACTGATGATGTATATGACGCTATAAGCCTCGATACCTGCGTAAGAGAAAGAAAATCTCAGGGCGGTCCTTCACCTGATGAGGTCATCAGACAGATTGCTCTCGCTGAGGACAGACTTGGAGCTTTCAGGAATGACTAAAAAGGATATCGTCTTTACTATCGGTCTCACAATTCTTATGGGTATCATCTGGATAGTCGGAGAGCTGGTCATGGGACTATGGCTGGCTGTGGTCCCAAAGGTGCATATCTTCTGGGCTGTGGGAGTGGCAGTCCTGACTCTCAGCATCAGCGTGGCTCATTCTATGATGGAGGATAAGCACGATGATGAGGAGGACGCTCCCACTAAGTATGAACGGAAAGTCAGAAAAAGGCAGGAGCATAAGGAAAATAAAAAGAAACACTGAGGTGTGAAGCTGTGAAAAAAATTGTAAATGTGTTCGTGTGTAAAAAATGCGGCTTAGCAAACAGCAGCGCTGAATGCAGTAACTGCGGCAGAATACTGTCAGAAGCCGACAGCAGAGAGCTTTCTCTTGAACACTGTCTGTATTGTGATTATCCGCCTGTCAGCTCAGATGAGGTCTTTTGCAGAAAATGCGGCAGAAAACTCGGCGAGGGTATTATTAAAGAATTCCTGCCGGATCAGGATTATTTCCAGTGTGTATATGGTCCGCCGCCGGTGAACAGACTTCATAAATGTGAAAACTGCGGATTTGAATGGAATAACTGTTATATGATAGACTGTGAGAAATTTTGCCCCGTCTGCGGCAGTGAGGTCAGTGTGACAGAAACAGATAACCAGGCGAGATTTCGCTGAAAGGATGATTATTATGGCAACAAAGATATATATCGACGGTCAGGAGGGTACTACCGGCCTTAAAATACTGGAGCGTTTTGAAGGAAGAAATGATATCGAAATAATGAAGATCAGCGAGGATAAGCGCAAAGACCCCGCTGAACGCAAAAGACTTATTAACAGTGCAGATTTCGTTTTTCTCTGCCTGCCGGACGATGCCGCAAGAGAAGCTGTGTCCTTCGTGGAAAATGATAATGTCCGTGTTATAGATGCTTCTACTGCTCACAGAACCGCTCCCGGCTGGGATTACGGCTTCCCGGAGCTTTCAGATGAACATAGAGAAAATATCAAGGTTTCAAAGCGTGTGGCTGTTCCGGGCTGCTATGCCAGCGGCTTCAATTCAATTGTATTTCCTCTGGTCCGCACTAATGTTATACCGGCGGATTATCCGGTGTTTGCCTATGCCACCTCCGGCTACAGCGGTGCCGGCAAAAAAGCTATCGCTGTTTATGAAGGTGATGACAAACCCTTTGAATTCAACAGCCCAAGACAGTATGCCCTCTCTCAGCAGCATAAGCATCTGCCAGAAATGCAGGCTGTTCCCGGTCTTTTGTATAAGCCTATGTTCAACCCTATGGTCTGCGATTATTACAGCGGAATGGTTGTAAGCATTCCCATTCAGACAAGAACTCTCGGCGGCAATACCTCTGCCAGAGATATTCATAAAATGTTTGAAGCTTATTATGCCGGTGCTAAGCTCATAGAGGTAATGCCCCTGATGCCGGCGGAGGAACAGAAAAGCTTTTTCCTCGCTTCCAATACCCTCAGCGGTCAGAATAAAATGCAGATATTCGTTTTCGGTGACGATGAACAGGTGCTTATCTGCTCCCGTCTTGATAACCTGGGCAAGGGCGCAAGCGGTGCAGCTGTACAGTGTCTGAATATCATGATGGGCATTGATGAGACCACCGGTCTTATCTGATGCAGGGAGGTTTATATGAAAAAAGATACTACTGAGCCTTTGACTGAAGAAAATGAAGAGGAAAAAAACGGCATATCCTTCGGGGATATTTTATTCGCAGCCGGAATGGTGATCGTGTTCGCTGCCTTTGCTTTCTATGCCTTCATGCAGGGGACTGACAGAAGCCTCTATCTCTTCGGAAAAGTCTTCGACTGCTATACGGTAAGCTTCATCGCTATTTTCTTCATGGATCTGATCTATATCTTCGTGGCTAAATCCCGAAAAAAAGAGGACGGCTCTGTTAAATTGTTCCCGGTGATCGTGCTGACGGCGGCTCTTATTCTTATCGGTGCGCTGATAATTGCCGGCTTTGTCCGTGGCGCAAAAAATTGCAGGGTGTCCGAAAAGATCACCCTTGAGGACGGCAGAACAGTCTATCTCACTGAAACTGATCAGTATAACAAACAGACCGATATCGCTAAGGCTTATATCTCGGTCTATCAGATAAAGGGTATTACTGCAAAACCCCTCGGTGAAATAGATGAGACCTTCTTCCTTAATTCTTGTCTGGAGGACGATGAGTACGCTTATACCTATGATCCGGACGAAAAAACCTTTGAACTGGAGCTGGCTTACGGAAAATTCGGCGACGATATCGTAAGCCTTAAGCCGGAATATGATACCGGCTCCCTTAAATATACTTTCAAGCTTAAATAACGGAGGACAAATATGGAACTTAAAAAGACAGGCGATATTAAATTCGTGAAGGGCGGCGTGTGTGCTGCAAAGGGTTTCAAAGCTAACGGCGTGCAGTGCGGTCTCAGCCATGCCGGTGCTTCTGTGACTGCAAAGAAAAATGACCTTGCTCTTATTGTGGCTGATAAGGATTGTGCCGCAGCTGCTGTTTATACCACTAATAAAGTAAAAGGCGCTCCTATTCTTGTTACTAAGAAGCATATCAGTAACGGCAGAGCAAGAGCCGTTATCGTTAATTCAGTCAATGCAAATACCTGCAACCCAGACGGCGTTGAAAAGGCTGAAAAAATGTGTCAGCTGGCTGCTGATGAGCTTGGTCTTAAGCCAGAGGATATCATCGTTGCTTCTACAGGAGTTATTGGTCAGGTGCTTCCTATCGAACCTATCGCTAAAGGCATAAAGCCGCTGGCTGAGGGTCTTTCCTATAACGGAAATGCTGCCGCTCTTGAAGCTATTATGACAACTGATACCCGTCCGAAAGAGGTCGCTGTTGAGTTTGAGATAGACGGAAGAATCTGCACTATGGGCGGTATGCTCAAAGGCAGCGGCATGATTCACCCGAATATGGCTACTACCCTTACCTTCATTACCACCGATGCTGATATTTCTCCGGAAATGCTCCAGAGAGCCCTGGACGATGTGGTAAAAGTAACCCTTAACCGTGTAAGCGTTGACGGCGATACTTCTACTAATGATATGGTCTGCATCATGGCTTCTGGTACCGCCGGAAACAAAACTGTCACCAAAGAGGACGGCGATTTCGGTATCTTCCAGAATGCCTTGTATAACATCATGCTGAACCTGGCAAGAATGATGGCAAGAGACGGCGAGGGCGCTACTAAGCTGGTGGAGTGTGCAGTTTCCGGTGCGGAAAATGACAAGACCGCTGAGATCGTTGCAAAATCTGTTATAACTTCCAGCCTGTTCAAATCTATGATCTTCGGTGAGGATGCTAATGCCGGCAGAATATACTGCGCTATCGGTTATGCCGACGCTGATGTGGATATCAGTAAGGTAAGCTTCGATATGGTTTCTAAGGGCGGCAGGATTGCTCTCGGCAAGGACGGCTGTGTGCTGGAATTTGACGAGGAAGAGGCTAAAAAGGTTCTGGCTGAAGAGGAGATACAGGTTCTTATCACCCTCGGCAGCGGCGGCGGAAAAGCTGTATGCTGGGGCTGCGACCTGACCTATGATTATGTTAAGATTAACGGTGATTACAGAAGCTAACTCATTATGCAGGATCCCCCTGACCCTGACTTATGAATATCACTCTGGATTTAATAAATCAAAAAGGAGATATACATATAATGGATAAAATTTCTAATACGGATAAGTCACAGATACTTATTGACGCTCTGCCGTATATTCAGAGATACAGCAATAAAGTCGTCGTTGTAAAGTATGGCGGAAATGCTATGACCAACAAGGAGCTTAAGGATGCTGTTATGACCGATATCGTCCTGCTTTCACTGGTTGGCATCAAGGTCGTTCTCGTTCACGGCGGCGGCCCGGAAATAAACGATATGCTCAAAAAACTGAACATCGAAAGCCGGTTCATCAACGGTCTCAGATATACCGATGACGCTACTATCGACGTGGTGAAAATGGTTCTCGCCGGCAAAGTCAATAAAGAGCTGGTCCAGCTTCTCGCTCAGCATAACGGCAGCGCTGTGGGACTTTGCGGTATCGATGGCGAAATGCTGACCGCTGAGAAGAAAACTACCGATGACGGTCAGGATCTGGGCTGGGTCGGTGAGATAACTCATGTCAATACTAAGCCTATCCTCGATGCCCTCGAAAACGGCAACGTTCCCGTCATCGCTACCGTTGCTACCGATAAGGACGGCAATACCTACAACATCAACGCTGATACCGCAGCCGCAAGAATTGCCGCTGAGCTTGGCGCTGAAAACCTTATCCTTATGACCGATATCGCTGGTCTCCTCAGAGATAAGGACGATCCTTCCACCCTTATCCCAAAGGTTCAGGTCAGCGAGGTGCCTTTCCTTAAAATGCAGGGTATTATCTCAGGCGGTATGATACCTAAGATAGAATGCTGTGTTGAGGCGGTAAGACGTGGTGTGAAGGGCGCTGTTATCATCGACGGCAGAGTTCCTCATTCTATCCTCATTGAGATACTCTCTAATGAAGGCATCGGCACTCAGTTTGTCTGATAAATTTTAATAAATATACCTGCGAATTTTACGAAAAAGTAAAGTTGTTAACACTAATTATTATGCAACATAAATCAGTTAACGTCGAAACAAAAAATTTACGCAATTGATTTGCAGAGATATTGATTTTAATGTGCATTCAGCGTTATAATTGTATAGTGGATATTTTTATTACAGATAATGATCTAAAAAAAATAACCGCCCATTTTTTACTTGATTTTCGGAGATGTTACTATGAATACAATTGATAAATTCAATGAACACGTTGTCCATTCCTACGGCAGGTATCCCCTGGTCATGGATAATGGCAGCGGCAGAAGATGTTCAGATGAAAATGGAAAAGAATATATCGACTTCGGCAGCGGAATCGGTACAAATTCCCTGGGCTACTGCGATGAAAAATGGGCTGACGCAGTATGTAGGCAGGTGCGTACTCTTCAGCATAATTCAAATTATTATTATACTGCTGTTCAGGCTGAATTCGCTGAAAAGCTCTGCAATACCGCAGGCTATGAGAGCGTTTTCTTCTGCAACAGCGGCGCTGAGGCTAATGAGTGTGCTATAAAAACTGCAAGAAAATACAGCTTTGATAAATACGGCAAGGGCAGACATAATATCATTACACTCGTTAACTCCTTCCACGGCAGAACTATGGCTACCCTTTCTGCTACCGGTCAGGACGTTTTCCATAACTACTTCTTCCCATTTCTTGAGGGATTCATTTATTCCCCTGCAAACGATATCAAGGCTCTCGAAGAAAAGCTTGATGATACTGTCTGTGCCGTTATGATAGAGTATATCCAGGGCGAGGGCGGTGTCAATACCCTTGATAAGGAATTTGTTGACACTATTTACTCTATCTGCTCACAGAAGGATATCCTCGTCATTGCTGATGAGGTGCAGTCCGGTGTCGGCAGAACAGGCAAATTCCTTGCAGGTGAATGGTACGGAAAAAAAGCTGATATAACTACCCTCGCTAAAGGTATCGCCGGCGGTCTTCCTATGGGAGCCTGCCTGTTCAGCGAAAAGGTTAAGGACGTTTTAACTCCCGGTACCCACGGCTCTACTTTCGGCGGAAACCCCGTTTCCTGCGCCGGCGGACTTGCTGTGCTGGAAAGATTGAATTCGGACGGCTTCCTGGAGCAGGTAAGCGAAAAGGCTGAGTACATAAGAAATATCCTTATGTCTTCTCCTGAGGTCGCTTCTGTCAGCGGTAAGGGACTTATGATAGGCATCAGTCTTAAAACTAAAAAAGCAGCGGATATCGCCGGAAAAGCCCTTGAAAAAGGTCTGCTGGTGCTGACCGCTAAGGATAAGGTCAGACTTCTTCCGCCTCTTACTATCTCTAAAGATGAGCTGGACGAAGGCCTTAAGATACTTTTGGGCATACTGGAGGAATGAGCATGGAGTTGATGATAACTGTAAAAGGCAATAAGTATACCATCACTGATAAGGCTAAGAACAGACTTCTTTATACAGTTAAGAAAAAAGGCTTCAGCGGAGCAAAATTTGTACTTCTTGATTCCAGCAGCTACCAACTGTATTCCATTGTTCAGTTCGGTGAGGAAAGAAAACCCTCTTTCGATATTACCCATAACGAAAATACCTTCATGAAAGTTACCTGTAAATCCCTCTTCCTCGACCCTACCATAGTTTTTGAGGGTGACGGCTCGGTCTAT
Organism: uncultured Ruminococcus sp.; assembly: GCA_946537565.1. Taxonomy (GTDB): domain Bacteria; phylum Bacillota; class Clostridia; order Oscillospirales; family Ruminococcaceae; genus Ruminococcus. The sequence goes on from CAMNFW010000009.1 coordinate 15,985, forward strand.
CAGCTTACCAGCAAGGACCACAGAAATTTTGACCTCATTAAAGATGATGCTGTTATGGGTCACCTCAAAACTGCTGTCACTGTTTCAGGAGATCTGCAGTATGAATTTGATATCGAAAATACTATTTTCGATGATTACCTTGTGCTGTTCGTGGTCGCCATCGACAGGACATTCGGTGAAATGAATAAAAAATAATAGCTTAGCTATCGAAAGGATAAACCAATGAAACATTTACTTAAAATGCTCGATCTCAGCACAGAAGAGATCATTGATATACTTAACCTGGCTGACCAGCTCAAGTATGAGCTTAAACACGGTATCCCTCATCCCCGTCTTCAGGGAAAAACTTTGGGTATGATCTTCCAGAAGGCTTCTACCCGTACAAGAGTTTCCTTCGAGACTGGTATGTATCAGCTGGGAGGTTATGCGCTTTTCCTCTCTTCCAATGATCTCCAGATCGGAAGAGGTGAACCCGTTCAGGATACTGCCCGTGTGCTTTCAAGATACCTCGACGGTATTATGATCCGTACCTTTGAACAGTCTGAGGTGGAGGCTCTCGCTGAGTATGGAAATATCCCGATAATCAACGGTCTCACTGACTTCTGCCACCCTTGTCAGGTGCTGGCTGACCTCATGACTATCCGTGAGTTCAAGGGCAGCTTTGACGGCAAAAAAATGTGCTTCATCGGTGACGGCAATAATATGGCTAACTCCCTCATAGTCGGCTGTCTTAAGGTCGGTATGGCTGTGTCTGTGGCTTGCCCGGACGATTATCAGCCGCCTAAGGAAATTCTCGATTTCGCCGGTCAGTATGACTGCTTCGAGATCACAAATTCTCCTGAACAGACTGCAAAGGATGCTGATGTTCTCATCACTGATGTGTGGGCTTCTATGGGTCAGGAAGGTGAAGCTGAAAAGAGAAGAAAAGCTTTCGCCGGCTATCAGATCAATGACAATATCATGTCTCTCGCTAAGGAGGACGCTATGGTTCTCCATTGTCTCCCCGCTCACCGTGAAGAGGAGATAACAGAAAAAGTCTTCGAGGCTCATGCGAAGGAGATCTTCGAGGAGGCTGAAAACAGACTTCATGCTCAGAAAGCTGTTATGGTCAAGCTCATGAGCTGACACTAAGACCCGGAATTTTTTCCGGGCTTAGTTTATAAATGTCTGTGCGCTGGAATGGAGGCGCATAATGTATAAGATCAAAATTCATTTTGAACCTGACGGCTTGCACTGGGCTGCCGCAGGAATTACGGTACTCGCCTTTCTGCTCATGTTCATTGCAGGAATTTTAATAGGAAGCCCGACAGGTCCGCTGGTTATGTGGGGCATATTCATAGTCTATATGGCAGGTCTGCTGATCGCAGCTATGATTTTTAAGGATCATACCATTGAAGTAGAATATGATAAGCATACTGTCCGCTGGAAGTGGCTCTGGAAAGAGTATAAGGTTGATCTTTCGGAGATCGAAAAATTCGTGCTGAGAGTGCGTGAGTACAACATGAAAGGTGCTGTCATACGCAGGCTGGAGCTGAGATTCTATCCGCCGGAAAGCGATGATCTCTGGGACGAACCGAATCTGAATGACAGGATCGACTCCGATTCAATAATTCAAATGGCAGAGGGAAAAGCTGACGATCTGCCTTTAATGCAGCTGTACAATTTCCTCGCTGATGAGTATCCGGAAAAAGCAAAAGGCTTCGTGAAATGGTGACTGGAGGTATGCAGCATGAGATCTTTTTTTACCAGGATAACAGCTGTTATGCTTGGAATTGCAGTGCTTGGCTGCGGAATCGTGCCAGTCAATGCGGAAGCTTTAACTCTTGGCGACTGCAATGACGACGGAGTTGTGGATTCAGCGGACGCATCTGATGTTCTAAGATATTATGCAGAGCTTTCCACCGGCAGTGAAAGGCAGTGGTCTGCTTTTGAGGCAGCCGACATGGACGGCAGCGGCTACATTGATTCCTCCGATGCTTCCTATGTTCTCGCCTATTATGCTGCCCGTTCAACCGGCGCACAGCTGACCTCTGAACGGTTCATGGAACTGAAAAATGCCGAAACAGAAGGATTTAATGCAATAGGCTATACCCATGTGGATTTCAATGGCAGCTGCCTGGAATACACAGTTGCAGGTATAGAAATATACAGCATGGATTTCAGCGCTGACTCAAAAGATATAAAATGTATCGGCGGTGAGCTGAGCCTTATAAGCTACAGCAGAAACTGCGGCGACGAGAGGTATGATCTGGTCGAGAAAATTGATAAGGTCAATGAGGTCGGAAATGTCGAGACAAATTATGGCGTGATCCTGGAAACTGGTCAGAGCTTTACAGTAAGACTTCCGGAGGACTTTAAAGTTGACCTCAGCCGTGAGTATTATGTAAGTTTTCTGCCAGTGCTGGAAGTGGAGGGCGTTACGCTGAAACCTGTCTACAGGTGGACCGGCGAGCTTAATACGGTGAAGTATATCGTTGATAATGCTAAGCTGACACCTCACGATAATTACCCATTGTATAATATCAAGGTGAATCCGCCAGTCTATAAAGCTACATATACCGTTAGTGCTAACGATAAAAGGATACTTGATAAATTTGCTGCTGAGCATTTTACTGAGGATATGTCAAATTATGACAAGATAGAGTATACTTGGCGCTGGCTGAATTATAACGTGACTTATGCGTCCGGAAGCCTCTACTCTCAGATCGCAGCGAACAGCTGGGTCGAGGCCTGCTTTGAAAAGAAAATGGGTCAGTGTCTGCAATATAACGGCGCACTTGCCGAAATGCTGGCGTATATGGGCTATGATGTGTATCTGCTTGAAATGTGGCTGGACGGGAACAGTAATCAGCATTTCCGTGCGGAGGTAAATATTGACGGTCAGGCATACAGCATTGAAGTCGGAAATGATGGTTCATATTCCGGCTGGATGTGGCTGTTCAGTCCGGTGGATTCGAGTATTGCAGGACTGAAAAGCTGACAATTTTTATAACGAAACAAGTGCCCGGAGCTTCCGGGCATTTTTATAACTGGAGGTATAATATGGACGAGCTTATGATTCTCGGAGCAGTTGGGGCAGGATTTGTCGCATTTGGACACGTGATGCTTCTCAGGGTGCTGATTTTCAGAAAAAACAGCGGGGAATGTTCTGCTGAGATTATATCGGCAGAGAAGGACAAGAGAGGACGTTCTACCCATGAGGTGAAGTTCAGCGTTGATGGAAGAGAATATCAGGCGAAGGATACAGCCGGTTACAGCCAGGATTTTGTGATCGGAACAAAACAGGATATCCTATATAATAAGAGCGAGCCAGAGGTATTCTATTTTAAAGGTGACATAAAAACCAGGATAATTGCGTATTCTCTATGTGTGATACTGGGTGCTGCATTCATGATACGATTCTGGTTGTAGAAATTGTACAATAACCAACGTAAAAAACGACTCTTATTCTACTTGACAAATGCCGAAAGTGGTGATATAATATATTTACTGTCGAACGAGAGAACAGCACGAAAGGCACGAGGCAAAGGGATTTGCAGGAAAG
>CAMNFW010000010.1 GCA_946537565.1 uncultured Ruminococcus sp.
CACAAGTGGGAACAACTGCACAGGCAATTCGCACAAGCAATACTGAAAACTGGAAAAATGTCGGAAACATTGCAGTGTCCGGTGATAAGCTAAATGCCTCTCTTCCGGCAAATTCTATAACTACATTCATCATAGACGGCTGCAGTGGCGGTACCGGCAATGGGATCGACCTGACAAATGCAGAGCTTTCAGGTTCAGCTTCCTGGAAAAACAATGCAGCGACTGATTTCAGCAAGGCATTTGACGGTGATCTCGGCACATACTTTGACGGAGTAGGTGCTGGCTGGGTACAGGCTGATCTTGGAGCGGTTTACGATCTCAGTTCTATCGGATATTGTCCACGAAAGGGATATGAGTACAGAATGACTGACGGTTATTTTGAAGTTTCACTGGACGGAGAAAGCTGGGAGAAGGTCTATACAATTACAAATAAGCCGGATTATTCAATGCACAAGGCAAGACTTGGCAATATCAAGGCAAGATATGTTCGCTATGCAGTTCCGGAAGGAAAACCTGATAATCAGTATAACACAGACGACACATATTGCTGCAATGTGGCAGAAATTGCATTTTATGGACAGCTTGACCCGACTGAAAATTTTGAAAGGCTGATACCGGCTCAGACCTCTGGCAGCGATTCATGGCAGAACAGGGGAAGTTTTAATTATGAAAAGGCTTTTGATGAAAAGCTTGATACCTATTTTGACGGAGTCGGAGCAGGCTGGGTAATGGTAGATCTGGGCGAGATATGTGAGCTTGACGTACTGGGATATTGTCCCCGTGAGGGATATGAGTATCGAATGGTTGACGGATATTTTGAGGTTTCTGAGGACGGAAAAAGCTGGCAGAAGGTTTATACGATAAAGCGTCAGCCTGGTTATTCAATGCAGTATGCAGTGCTGGAAAACCCTGTGAATGCGAGATATGTTCGTTATGCGGTACCGGAAGGAGCGCCGGCTAATGGTGTGAACGGTGATAATGTATATTGCTGCAATGTCGCAGAGATCGAGCTGTACGGCAGCAGACAGCAGGCTGTTAAGCATGATGTTAACGGTGACGGAGCGTTTAATGTTTCAGATCTTGTTACGCTTGAACGCTGGCTGCTGGCAGCACCTGATGCTGAGCTGGCAGACTGGAAGGCTGCTGATATTTGTGAGGATAGCAGGATAGATGTCTTTGATGTTTGTGCAATGCGAGAGAAGCTGACGGTGCTTAAAGTATAATGTTGTAAAGTGACATCAGCATTTTTATAAAATAAAAAACATAATGCAGAAACGCATCTTTTGAATAAAAAAATTGAGCACTGATTTTTTGGGGTCAGTGCTCTTATTTTATGTGATGAGAGTTTTAGAGGCTGACATGATAGTGTCAGTTCTCAGCCTCGGACAATACCGCAGCGGAGTACATGATAACACCGGCTGATGCGTTTGGGTGGATATGGTCAAGGAGAAATTTATCGGCAGGGGCAGCAGAAAGCTCCTTCTGAATATAATTATTGGCATTAATATACATCAGTGAATTATCATGGCAGTATTTTTCGAGTGCAGCGGAGTAATCAGCATTAAGCTCTGATTTTTCTCTGTATGACAGCGGACAGAAAGGGTCGCCGTCAGTGGAATACCAGGGTGCAATGAATACAAAATCTGCCTTTGGTGATTTTTCGGAGAGACTGTTTTTAAGTTTACTGATACTCTCGGTATAGTCTTCAGGTGTCATAGCACACACGCTGCTGTCACGATATCTGACATCATTTGTTCCGAGTGCAATGACATATAGTTCAGCCTCTGGAATATTATCAGCGCAGCTGTTCATATAGGAAACGGTGCAGCCGCCTTTTGAGTAATTCATTATATTTTTGCCGGGGAAATATTCCTCAATTGGTTCATACCAGGGACAGCCGCCGTTTTTTGTACCTTCAGTCACGCTGTCACCGATAAAGCATATGCTGTCAGCCTTATTCATTTCTGTGAAGAGAGTATTTTTTCTCATTTCGGCTGTAAGTTCAAGCCCGACAGCTTTTGAACGTATAAAACCATTTTCATTGAAAAAATACCTTTCAGTCACGGAGGTGATATCCATGCTGTGTCCGAAGACCACATCTGTGATGATGCTGTTGGAATTTGCGGCAAGTCTGATATCATCAGTAGTAAGCTGAGTTCTGAGGCTGGTGCCATTCATAATACTGTAAACCGGCACTGCACGGTAATTACCGTCTGCTCTTGCGTGGGTATAAAGTGGGACGATGCTGCCGCCGATTATTTTTTTTGAATCACGGTCGATATAAACGTCGGTGAGCATACTTGTGTCGCCTTGATTTTCACGGTAAATATTGGCGAAATTTCCCGGACAGTAAGCGGTAAAAACTTTTTTTCCGCCGTAATCTTCTATAGCAGCTGGTTCAATAACATGGGGGTGATCTCCGAGAATTATGTCAGCACCGTTTTCTTTGAAAATATCGAACCACATCTTTTGTTCGGCATCAGGGAAATTTGAAAACTGAGTGCCGATATGAGGCAGAACGATGATAAGATCAGGAGAAAGCTTTTTAGCCTCTGCAAAATCCTCTTCGACTCTGCGCTTAAGCTCTTCAAATTCTTAGCCCTCAGTACCTGAGATGACCGATGTAATGTAAGATAAGCTACCGTTTATCAATTTACTGTTGTCGATATAATTACAGCCGTAAGTATAAGAAAGCACAGCCATTTTAATACCCTGGCATTCCACCAACTTTATACGGCTGGTATTTTTTTCTTCGGCAGATCTGTAAGAGCCGGTGTGATCGAGCCCTATGCTGTCCAGAATATCAATTGTTCTGACAGCGCCGTTAACACCTTTGTCAAGAAGGTGATTATTTGCATTGGTAACAAGATCAAAGCCTGCTGCCTTGACTGCTGAGGCGAAGGAATCCGGAAAATTGAGATACAGTTCCTTACCGTCATCGAAATTGCTTGAAGTATAACCGGCATCTTCTCCAGCCATAGGTCCTTCAAACACACCTATAGCATAATCAGCAGAAGAAATATATGGCTCAGCGTATTCAAATACATCAGAAAAATCATATTCTCCGTCATAGTATGCACGTTTCACCTGATCTTCCAGCAATATAAGATCGCCGGCGAAGGTTATTCTGAAAGCATTGTCAAAGGCATTTTTTTGTTCACCAGTCATTATTGGATAGATGATATCTGCACTGGTATTCTCAGAAGGATTTGAAGCAGCAGGAACCTGGTCAGTATCTGAGCCGGGAACAGGATAATTATTCAGCAATGCAGACACAGCAAATCCTAATGTGACAAATAATACTGCGAGTTTAGCCGGATTGATTTTATTGCTGGAGTTTCCGGTGAAAATTTCGGCTCCGGAATCTGCAAACCTGTTGAAGTAAGGAGCGATGATATCATTTCCGAAAATCAGGCAAATAAGCGGAGCGGCAGCAGCGGATGCAAGGATCATCATTCCGGCTGACATATTATTAATAGTATCACTGATAAGGAAGGTTAAGGGTCTGTGGAGCAGAAATATCCAAAGGGAGTTTCTGCCAGCCATTGTTATCAGAGGGATATTTTTATCTGGTGAAAGATACCGCAGCGCATAAATTGCAAGGAAGGCAGTAATGAAAAGAACTATCCTGCCGCAGGCATCTTTAGGCTCACTGTAGCCGCCCATTTGCAGAGCCTGGTCATTGAACCGGAAAAAATCATATGCAGCAAAGGAAAAAGCGGCAGTGCCGGCGAGAAACAGCAGACCTGAGGGCAATCTCTTAAGGTATTCTTTTTTGGAGATTTCGCTGCTTTTTTCAGCGGAAAGCAGATATCCTGCCATATAGTATGGATAAAAACATATAATGCGTGCAGCTGAAAGGGTGTTGTCGATGCTGGGATAAAAACCGGCGAATAAAGCGACGGTGATAAGGATAAGGGTAATACTGCGGAATTTAGCGATATGATGAGCTGTAAGCCGCCAGGCGATAAGGGCAGTGAGATACCAGTAGGAATACATTGGGGTAAGCAGTGAGGTGAATCCGTAGGCAAAACCGATCAAGCTGTTAAATATGAAGTATAGAAAGACAAGCTTTACAATGCCTGCAAAGCTGTGTGAGCGTTTGCTTTTGCCGAAGTAACCGGATACAAAGACAAATGCAGGCATATGGAACATATAAATATAGTCAACAGTATGATCTATCAACGCCGATCTGTCTTGCAGCTGAAAGAGAATATGGGCAAATACCACCAGCAGCATCAGCAGACCTTTGATGTTATACCAGTCGGGGCTCCGCTCTTTTTTTATATCAGTGTTCATAAACATCTCCTATATGGCAATAGAATGGGATTTCAGTAATATTATATCATGCCGGGACTGAAAACACAATAGCATTAGGGTAAATATTTATTAAATTTATAAAATAATAGTGCCAGCTATAGCTTTTTCCGGCACGATATGGTATAATATAATTTACGATATTTTTTTACAAAGAAAGGCATTGATAGTGTGATATACCTTGATAATGCAGCCACGACAAAGCCTTGTGACGAGGCAGTTGAGGCAGCGGTAAAAATGATGAAAGAGAATTTCGGCAATCCCTCATCCCTCCATCGTGCAGGACTTGACGCACAGCTTGAAATGGACAGGGCGAGAAAGATAATTGCCGATTCACTGGGAGCTGAAAGCAGCAATATTATTTTCACTTCTGGTGCAACAGAAAGCAGCAATCTTGCTTTAAGAGGTGCAGCAGCAGCCTATGGAAGAAGGAAAAAACGTATAGTAGCCTCTGCTGTTGAACACGCATCTGTTGACGAAACATTGACAGCTCTGGAGAAGAGCGGATTTGAAGTAGTGAGGATATCTCCCGGAGCCGGGGGAAAATTTGAGCCGGCGGATTTTATTTCAGCCTGCAACGAGGACACGTTTCTTGTAACAATGATGCTTGTGAACAATGAGACAGGGCATATACTTCCTGTAAAGGAGACATTTTCCGCAGTAAAGCGCCGTTTTCCGGATATCATCACCCACAGCGACTGTGTTCAGGCGTATATGAAGATATCATTCCGGGCATCGCAGCTTAATGCAGATCTGATAAGCCTCAGCGGTCATAAGATACACGCAGTCAAGGGAGCTGGGGCATTGTATATTAAAAAAGGCATACGTTTGCTGCCGATAGTTACCGGCGGAAAGCAGGAGAAGGGAATACGCTCCGGTACAGAGAGTACACCACTTATCGCAGCTTTTGGAGCAGCTGTAGAAAAGTACAGCGGAGATATCTCACAGCGGTGGGAGAGAGCAGCAGAACTGAAAAAATACTTAACAGAAAAGCTTGCTGAAATACCTGAGGTTACTATCAACTCTCCGGAAGACGGCTCCCCTTACATTATTAATATATCGCAGCCTAAGCGTTCAGAGATCATGCTGCATTATCTTGAAGGCAGCGGAATATATGTATCCAGCGGTTCGGCTTGCAGTAAGGGACAGCAGAGCGGTGTTCCGGCGCAGTTTGGAATAACAGGAAAGGCAGCAGACGGCGCACTGCGTATAAGTCTTTCTTCGGAGACTACAGAGTCTGAGCTGGACGAGTTTGCGTCAGCTTTGAAGAACGGCATTGAAAAAGTCAGGGGCTGATAATGTGAAAATACTGCCGATTATTATATGCGGAACGTTAGTTATGACTTTAAGTTCGTGCAGCGGAGCGGTCAGCATTGGCAGCGGAATAGTTGACCAGCATATCGTGGTATATGATGTTCACAACGACCGGCAGTTTTTTCTCTGGGACAGATCAAATTATGATTACAGTCTGTGCTTGGAAAACAATCAGCTTTATGCCCAAAAAAACATCGTATCTCACCAGTGCTGCTGATGATGTACATTCTGAGACCGGCATTCTGGCGATAGAAAACGGTGAACTGATTATGAAACCGATGCCCTGAAAAAACAATAGATTATAATAGTATAGGAGAATATAAATGAGAGAAATTGTGCTTGTAAAATACGGCGAAATGGCACTCAAGGGTCTGAACAAAAAGACCTTTGAGGATATGCTCATAAAAAATATCAAACGCAGGATAAAGAGTCTGGGACAGTTCGAGCTGACCAGCGCTCAGTCCACTACTTATATCATACCTCTCAGCGATGATATCGACCTGGAGGAGGTTGTTGAGAGAGTTAAGAAGATTTTTGGCATTGCAGCACTTTGCAGGGCTTGTGTATGTGAAAAGGATTTTGGTGATATAACTGAGAAGAGCATAGAGTATCTCCGGGACATACTTGGCAGCGCAAAGACTTTCAAGGTCAATGCAAAGCGTTCTGACAAGGCATTTCCAATGAAATCGCCTGAGATATGTATGGAGCTGGGCGGAATCCTCCTTGAGAAATTTCCCCACCTGACAGTTGACGTAAAGAATCCGGAGATCACTGTCACTGTTGAGATCAGGGATACAAATGCGTATGTTCACGCTGAGAATATTAAGGGAGCAGGCGGTCTTCCAGTTGGAAGCAGCGGAAAGGCACTTCTGCTTTTGTCAGGCGGGATCGACAGTCCTGTTGCAGGATATATGATAGCAAAAAGGGGAGTGCAGATAGCAGCCATACATTATGTAAGTCCGCCTTACACCTCAGACCGGGCACAGCTGAAAGTTGAGATGCTGGCTCAGAAGCTGACTGCTTACTGCGGAGGAATAGCCTTCTATTGCGTACCTTTTACTGAGATACAGGAGGCTATAAAGGATAACTGTCCGGAGGAGTTCTTCACCATAATCATGCGCCGTCTGATGATGGAGATCGCTCAGAGAATAGCTGCGAAGGACAATTGTCTTGCTCTCGTTACCGGTGAGAGCATTGGACAGGTTGCCAGCCAGACAATGGCAGCAATGGTTTGTACAGATGCTGTATGCCGTATACCGGTGTTCCGTCCGTGCATTGGAATGGACAAGACTGAGATCATTGAAACTGCCCGTAAAATAGATACTTTCGATATTTCGATCGAGCCGTATGAGGACTGCTGTACAGTGTTTACACCTCGTCACCCGAAGGTTCGTCCGAAGCTGGCTGATATTGAAAAAGCGCAGAGCAGCTTTGATTTTGAGCCGCTGATAGAGCAGGCGGTCGAAGGCACTGAAATGAAGACATTTCAGCTTGGCAATTGATTTGGATAAAATTTTAAGTGATAATTCTGTGAAATAAAAACTCTGTATTGCACAAATATCAACGAGGGTTATTGTGCAGAATAATCAAAAAAATCAGCTGAATTATTTGCTAAAAGGTGATACTGTGAAAGTTTACGGCTATGCCTTGACAAAACACCCGGTCATGTTGTAAAATATAGTAGTATAGTAGCATAGAATAACTATGCCATTTTTAGGCAGGTAAAATACATCGGTATCCGTTGAAGGCTATCGAATATACGGTATATTATCCAATTGCAAAGCCGTGAAACACAATTGATACTGATGGAGGCGGATAGATCTAATGAGCGAAAACAATAACGAACTTGACCCTGAAAAAATCCCTGATGCTGATGACAGAGCCAGCAGGATCAGCGCTATAAAAAAGGCATTGCATTCCGGTGCAGAGCCTCCGGCTGAAGAGTGGGAGAATGAACTCGCTGAGAGGATCGCACGAAAAGTTAAAAAGGTTAAAGAGAACAAGGCTTCATCTGCTCAGGATATCCTTGATCAGCTGGATGATGCAATAGCTTCGGTGAATGAGCATACAGCTGAGCCGGAAGAGCCTAAGCCTGAGATGCCTTATCATATCCCTGAACCGGGACACGCCGATGAGTATGTTGAACCGACAGTAAATGCACCGCTGCCGGAGCTGGTAAGGAAAAAGCCTGTCAGTCATGCAGCACCGGAAAATCAGCCGGTAAGCCATGCGGCAACAGGTTACCAGCCGGTAAGCCATGCAGCCGAATCAGTCGGACCGCCGGAGAATTATGCGCCGCCTGTCAGCCGTGCAGCTGAACCTCAGCCTGGGCAGCGTCCGGTTCCCAAAAAGAAAAAATCCAAAAAGAAAAAAAAGAAAAAGAAAACATTCTTGCAGAGCCTGCGTGGACTGTTCCCGGAAAAGGGCGACAGTATCCTTGAAAGACTTAGAAAACTGGTATTTCTTGGCTCTGTTATTGCAATAATCGTATGCGGATATATGGTGGGTGACTATTACCTCGACCTCTGGAAAAACCGTATGCAGAACAGCGATATTTCCGACCTTTATCATACCTATCCGGCTATACGTTCCGATGAGGACGGTCAGGTGTATGAAAAGGAGGAAAACAAGTATTACCGGCTTATGGACGGTGCAAAGAAGCTGCTGGACATAAATTCTGAAGTTGTCGGCTATATCCAGATCCCTGACACTCCTGTGGACAATCCGGTAGTTCAGGCTGATGATAATAAAAAATATCTCAACCTGAATTTCAGACTGAATGAATCTCGTGCAGGTGCTTTGTTCCTGGACTGGAGAAATCATTTCGACCACGTTGAAGGACATTATCTCTATGAGCCTAATTCCGACAACCTGGTTATCTATGGACATAATATGGCGGATGAGAGTATGTTCGGCTCTCTGAAGTATTATCAGTGGAATTATGATTACTACGACAAGCATCCGCTGATATACCTGAACTCAAACTATGAGACATACACATATAAGATATTTGCGTTTTTCATTGTTGACGCTTTAGATGAATCTGAGACAAAATATGATTGCTGGAATGTTCTTAATTTTACCGGCGAGGAGCAGTTTTATGAATTCATCAACGAAGCAAAGAAGAGAACTCTCCGCACTAACGACGTTGACATGAAATATGGAGACAAGCTGCTTACCCTTTCTACCTGCAATACCACTCTTGGTGACAGGGGAAGGCTGATCATAATGGCGAGACTTTTAAGACCCGGTGAAGATCCGGAAGAGGGTACAAGGAACAGCGAAGCAAATCCGAATATCAAGTGGCCGTCCTTCTATTATGAGTCTAAACCAAATGAAAAATATGATCCCAATGCCCCATTTGAACCCTATGGTCCTTCCGGCACTGAGGAGCAAAATGGCGAGGAGTAAGCAATGAATAAAACAGCAAAGATTATTTCTGCAAGTACAGCCTGTGTGGCTGCCGCAGCTCTGGCAGTTGCCGCTTTTATGACTTTCAAAAAAGATGAAGAAGTTCCGACTCCTGTCATAGATATTACAACTGAGCCGGTTACAGAACTTGTAACTGAACCTACGACCCTTCCGCTTTATGACTATGTCCCTTCTGAAACTGGTATGACCGAAAAGGCTAAAATGCTTCTTAAGCAGAACAAGGATATAGTCGGCTGGATAAAAATAGACAATACCGATGTGGATTATCCTTTTACCCGTGATCCCGGCGAAATACCGGAAGGAAATAAATACTACGGCGGACAGGCATATGCGTATAATGAGTATTATCTTGACCATGATCTTGATGGCAGCTATCTGCGCTGCGGAACACTGTTCTGTGACTGGAGAGATAACTTCGGAGCGGTTGAAGATATGCAGTCCGAGAATATAGTCATTTATGGCCACAATATGGCTAATAACACTATGTTCGGTTCATTAAGAAGATACCGCCAGGACTATTCATTCTATGAACAGGCTCCCTTCGTTGAGCTTAGCTCAAATTACAGAGACTATGACTATGTAATTTTCAGTATTCTCATAACCAGCGGGAACTGGTATACAGATTTCGTTTACTGGGATATGGAAGAGCTGGATACAGAAGATGAATTCAACTATTATCTTGACAATATAAGGTCGAGACAGCTTATTGATACAGGCGTTGACGTTAAGTACGGCGACAAACTGCTCACTCTTTCGACTTGCTATGCAGATGAGGATAATTCACGCTTCCTTGTTATGGCACGCCGTCTGCGTCCGGGCGAAAAAGCCGGCGACCTGTCTACAATAGAAAGAACAGAAGAATACAACAAAGCACACACACCGGATGAACAGAAAGATGAAAATGCACCCGGACAATGAGAAGATCATTATGTGAGGTGGAGTTAGCAATGAAGACAGAAAACCCATTTAAGCGTGCGGCGGCAGCCATAGCAGGCATAGTTATTGCTTGTACAGGTTCAGCGCTGAATGCCGCCGCTGTTGAAAGCACAACTGCAGAGAATACTTCAGCTGAGGAAACTTCTGCGGAGGATACTTCCACAGTATCAACAGCTGCCGATACTCAGGCTTCTACAGAGCCTTCATCTGCTGCGGTTGAAGAGGAAAAGGCTGAGAAAGAAGAAACTGAATGGTACAAGGCTGAGCTTGATGAGTATGACGAAAGTCTGTCCCTCATAAGCTATGAAGTCTCGCCTGAATCTGCTGAAGACGGAAAAAGTACCGCAAAGACAAGAAAAAATAAGAAAGACGGTGAGCCTACTCCTGTTGAACTGAATGTTACAGGCGGATTTGTGGGCGATATACCGTGGTTTGAAAGCGAGCCTGTAATTGATGCTCAGCCTGGTGAATTTGCAATAGTAACCTACGGCTGGGGACATGGCGTTGGAATGAGCCAGAACGGCGCTAATTACTACGCTATGTACAGCGGCTGGACTTATCAGGATATTCTGTTCCACTATTATCCCGGCACATATCTTATGAATACAGGACTTGCTGAGACTGAGACCCTGACAATAGGCGGTGTTACCGGCGATGTACTGTCGCTGATATCCCAGGTCGTATTCAACGAGGTTGGCTGCACTATGAGCTATGAAGCTATCAAAGCGCAGGCTGTCGCAGCGTACACCTATTGTAAATACAATGGTAACAACGGAAATGACCTGATACTCAAGCCGCATCCGCCGCAGAATGTTGTAGATGCCTGCGCTGAGGTGCTGGGTCAGGCGCTTTACTATGATGACGATTATGCTCTGACGATGTTCACAGCCTCCAGCGGCGGAGTTACAGCAAACTGCTATGAAGTATTTTGGGCTGATCTTCCGTATCTGAGGTCAGTTCCCAGCGATTATGATGCAGCGTATGATCCGCATTATGGAACGGTTACATATATCGACGATTTCCAGCTCAGGAATATGATCCAAAAAGCCTACGGACTCAAGCTTTCCGATGATCCGACACAGTGGCTCCAGCCTTCATATTCAGCTGAAACAGGATATGTAACATCAGTGAATATTGACAATCAGATCACGGTTCGTGGATATGAGTTCAAGCTGGCACTGGGACTTAAATGCTCGAAATTCAATGTTTTCTACTGCCCACGTCCTGAGGGTGAGAAAATACCGGATGGTTCTTCAACACCTACAGTTGTCGATCCTGATTTTATGCAGACACCTGCTATAATCTATTCAAACAACCAGCCTACAGATATCGGCGGATATCAGCCGCCTGTAGAGGAGCCGACAGAGGAGACTACACTTCCGGAAGAGTATGTTACCGAGCCTTATGAGGAGCCTACAGAGGGTACTTCTGAGGAATATCCAACTGAGACCTATACCGGTGAGCCTCCGGAAACTACAGAGCCATCTTCCTATGAGGAGCAGACTACTTTATTTGAAGCTACAGAAACAACCTACCAGGAATAGAAATATATAATATAGTATAATACCAAGAACGAAAGAATAAGTCCTTTGAGCGCAATGAAAGCATATAAACCGATCATGCGCTCAGGGACTTATTTGCATAAAAATATGATTTAAGGATCTGAGGTGAAAAAAACCTGAATGAGCATCTTTTTTGAGCCGAAAAGGTGAAAAAAGGTGAAATTCAAGTTAATATAAATAGCTAAAATTAAAACTTTTGTTTCGTAAAAATATCGGTCAGGTTTAATCATTATACAAAATCACCAATTTACCGCCTGAATAATTATTAACGATTGTACAATATTACGGGTTGATTATTTTATCGTTATGGTTTATAATTAATGTAGAGGTGAAAAAAGGTGATGTGAAGTGAAATTGACCCACTTTGAGGTGAAATTTTCCACCTGACGGTATGAAAGCGAGGCGAAGTGCATGAAAGAGCCGCTATGTGGTATTTATAATCCAAGTATCGACGCAAAAGGCCGCATGAGCTTCCCGAATAAGCTTCGTGATCTGCTGGGTACAGAATTTTACTTGTGTATTGGTCATGACAAAAAATACATCGCCGTTTACTCTTCTGAGGAATTCGATATTTACTGCGGCAAGCTCTATCAGATCGAGGGTGAGTTAGGTTCCCAGATCAGACGAGAGCTGCTCTCCGGTGCAGATAAGCAGATCCCCGATAAGCAGGGCAGAATTTTTATTGCTCAGCATCTCAGGGATTATGCCGGAATTACTGGTGAGGTCACAGTTATCGGAAACATGAACCGTGCGGAGATCTGGGACAGCGCCAGCTGGGAGGCAAACAAGTCAACCATTGACGAGGCTGCTAAGAAGGCTGCTCTGAATAAGCTCGTGCTCTGATGTGCTTCTGCTGATGACGGCTTTGCCTCGCCGCAGATCAAAGGAGCTGTTTTATGGAGTTTGTACATATACCCGTTCTGCTCGATGAGTGCATCATCGGACTGAATATCCGTCCAGACGGTATTTATGTGGATTGTACTGCCGGAGGAGGCGGACATTCCTCTGCCATTGCCGAAAGGCTGGGCGAAAATGGAAGGCTTATTGCCCTGGACCGTGACCCGGATGCTGTCAAGGCGGCTTCCGAAAGACTGTCAGTTTACAGCAATGCTGTGGTTGTGCATACCAACTACTCTGAGCTGGATAAGGTGCTGGATGAAATGAATATCAGCGCAGTTGACGGTATACTTATGGATCTGGGAGTTTCGTCCCATCAGCTGGACGAAGAAAGCCGAGGATTTTCCTATCATACCGACGCTCCTCTTGATATGAGAATGAGCCAGACCGGTATGAGCGCTGCGGATGTGGTGAATACCTTCACCGAGCAGCAGCTTGCAAATATCATATTTGAGTACGGCGAAGAAAAATTCTCACGCCGGATCGCTTCAAATATTGTAAAAGCAAGAGAGATATCACCTATAATGACTACTCTCCAGCTGGCAGATATTGTAAGGGAAAGCGTTCCCCAAAAGGCAAGAAGAGATAAAAACCCCTGTAAAAAAACATTTCAGGCGATCAGGATCGCTGTCAACGGCGAACTGGACCATCTGGATGCCGGACTGGAAAAGGCATTCTTCAGCCTGAAACCCAACGGCAGACTTGCAGTTATCACCTTCCACTCTCTGGAGGACAGGCTTGTAAAAAAGAAATTTGCGGGCTGGTGCAAAGGCTGTATTTGTCCGCCTGACTTTCCCCAGTGTGTATGCGGACGCAAGCCGCAGGGAATTCTTGTGAACAGAAAGCCCATTGAGGCTGACCAGAATGAACTTGAAGCTAATAACAGAAGCAGAAGTGCTAAGCTCAGGGTCATAGAAAGGAGTGCGGATCAAAATGGCTGAACCAGACTCTGTCCGCCGCTACTACAGCGACACATACAGAGCCGAGTCTGATGACACGTCCGGTTACGGAGTGAGACAGAATAAGCCGGATTTAAAACCGCAGATCAGTATGAGAAATACCGAAGCAAAAAGCGGTTCTGTATTCAGTATAATTATTATATCCGTACTTGCTGCTTTGCTGCTTGGTCTTGTTATCAACAGTCTTAACAGACGAAATACTATGTATAATGACGTGGCAGATGCAAACAATAAACTGTCACTGTTAGAAGCCGAGAATGTCAGACTGCAATCGGAGCTTGAAAGCAGAATGTCTGCTAAAAACGTCGAGGAATATGCCGAGAATGTTCTGAATATGCAGAAGATCGACTCTTCGCAGATCAAGTACATCAGGATACAGACAGATGACGTTGTGAGCATTCCTCAGCAGGACGAGGGTTTCTTTGCGAAGGTAAAGGGATTTTTCGACCGCTGTGTGGAATATTTCAGAGGGTAGTACCAATATAAATATAAAACAAGGACTGCCTGATCAATTTTTGAATACTAACGGCAAAAAAATATAAAAACGCCGTAGTGATAGTAGAACACGGAGATACAACGGGTGATCGGAAATACCGGGATCACCACCCCGGCTTGGGCGCTCAAGCCGGGGGCGGCTGGTTCCACGCTTGAATAGCGAAATCCTTCGTCGTATCAAAAAGAAAAGGACATCACATAAAAAAAGAAGATGTTCAAAGGCGGGGCAGTGACAACACCTCGCCTTATTCTATTTTTTAGAGCCTGAACAGCTGCGGAATAATTCTTCTTCAGCCCTCTTTGCACTTCAGAAAAATCAAAGCCGGATTCGCTGAACAGACTCTCTGGTAAAAAAGTCTCCCGAAAGGCAGGTTAAAATGGCAAACTCTAACAGACCTTCAAAGGCAATGAAATTCAGAACCAAGATAGTCATGACATTCGTGTTTTTTGTTTTGTTCATTCTTGTGGCTGGAAATTTCTTCCGCATATCTGTTCTGAACAACAAGAAGTATCAGAATATGGCGAATGATCAGCATTTCGGCTCGATCACGATATCTGCCCACAGAGGATCTATATATGACTCAAAGAATACTGCCCTGGCAAAAAGCGCTTCGGTTTACAAGGTCTTCCTCGACCCTTCACGTTTCCGTGAGGATATGGAAACTCTGGAAAAGAGAATAATAAAGGCAAATGAAGAAATCAAAAACGGTACCTATAAACCAAAGACAGAGAAAACTACTGATGCTAACGGTGAAGAGACCGGAGAAGTCGTTGTTATTCCTCTGCCTACATCTATAACCAATTTCAGGGACGAGGCTGTAGCATTTCTCGCTGAAAAGCTGGAGATAACCCCTGAGCGTGTTAAAGAGGCTATGGAAGAGGACAGCCAATACAGTGTTTTGCAGGATCAGGTGGAGAAGCCTGTTGCTGACGAGGTGCTTGCTTTTTTCAACCGCTATGACATGACTTGTCTGAATGTTGAGGAGGATACAAAAAGATATTATCCCCAGAATGAGCTGGCGGCTTCTGTTATCGGCTTCACCGGTGCTGACGGATACGGCATCTATGGCATTGAAGCTTACTATGACGACTACCTCGCAGGAGTTGACGGAAGAACTATATCTGCAAAGGATTCCAACGGTAATGAGCTGCCTTATAGGTATTCCAAAACTTATCCAGCCCAGAACGGAAATGATGTGTATCTCACACTGGATATGAATATCCAGTATATCCTTGAAAAATATCTCAATGAGATGAATGATAAATTCCAGGTGAAAAACCGCAGCTGTGCTATTCTTATGAATGCCAAGACCGGTGCTATCTATGGAATGGCTACCTGTCCCAGCTTTGATCTTAACAATCCCCGTGAGATCACAGATCCTCTCAGTCTTGCAGCTTTACAGGAACTTGAAGGCGAGGCTCTTGAATCTGCAAAGGGCGAAGCAAGAGAACTGCAATGGAAAAATAAGTGCATTACCGAGACTTATGAGCCGGGTTCTGTATTCAAGGTCGTGACCAGTGCGTCTGCCTTTGAAGAAAATCTTATTGACCTTGAAAAAGACTCCTTCTTCTGCAGCGGTCAGGTGGAGATACCGGGTGCATTTCAGCCTATCAAGTGTCATGATGTAAGCGGACATGGTGCCCAGAGCTATCAGATGGCACTCATGCACTCCTGTAACCCGGCTTTCATTGAAATAGGAAAAAGACTGGGAGTTGAAAAATTCTGTTATTACTTTGATGCCTTCGGTCTCAGGGAAAAGACAGGCATCGACCTGCCGGCAGAGGTTGCCGGAAATGGCTATACAGCAGATAATATGTCAGCAGTAGACCTGGCAGAAAGCTCATTCGGTCAGGCAGAAACGATCACTCCTATTGAAATGATCACCTCTTACTGTGCTGCTATAAACGGCGGATATCTGCTTAAGCCTTATGTTGTGGATAAGATACTGGACGAGGACGGAAATGTTGTCCTCAAAAACGAGCGTACAGTGAAGCGGCAGGTGGTATCTGAGAGTACATCTGCGATCATGCGTGATGCACTGGAAAAGGTCGTTACCCTTAACGGCGGCGGAAATGTTACTATCAAGGGATATTCTATCGGCGGTAAATCCGGTACATCACAGCGACTCAGCATTACAGCTCAGGGCCTTGCTGTCGACGATGGTCAGGAGGAAGATTCAAGCATTCAGGAGTATGGTGCTTCTTATGTATGCTTCACACCGGCTGACGACCCGGAGATAATACTTCTTGTGCTGGCAGATATGCCTGATAAGGAGATAGGATATTACGGCAGCCAGGTGGCTGTTCCGACAGCGAGAAATATACTCACAGAGGTACTGCCATATCTTGGAATAAATCCTGAATATTCAGAAGAAGAGCTTGCCAATCTTGATGTAAAGGTGCCGCTGCTGGAGGGTTCTCTCAGCGATGCAAAGGCAACTCTTGAAGGATTGGGCATTACTCCTGAAGTTATAGGAGATGGAGAAAATGTTGTGGCTCAGTCTCCGAAGACCGGAAAGAGCATATCCAAGGACGGTACAGTTTACCTTTATACTGAGTCCAGTCATACTGTTGATTATACCGAGGTTCCTGACCTTAAGGGACTTTCAGCGGAATATGCAAATCAGTCGATAATGTACTGCAAGCTGAACTATGTGGCAAGAGGTGCTTCTGTAACCCGTGAGGGCAGCTATGTTGAGAGCCAGTCTTATGAACCGGGCACAAAGGTGCCGGTGGGAACTACTATCGAGCTTGAATTCATTGTCGGCGGAGACAGCGACTGATATCAGTTTCTGAAAAAGGAGGAAATATCATGAAATTAGCTGAATTACTCGAAAACAATGCCTCATCTGCTATAGGCGGCGCTGAGATAACCTCGATTACTGATGATACAAGAAAGGTAAAGCCGGGAAGCCTGTTCGTTTGCATAAAAGGAGGCAGCTTTGACGGCCATGATGCGGCAGCTGAAATGCTTGAAAAAGGAGCAGCAGCTGTGGTATGTGAGCGTGATCTTGGACTTGGAGACAGACAGATAATCACGGAGAATTCACGGTTTTTATATGGAAAGCTCTGTGCTGCATGGTTCGGTCACCCTGAAAAGAAAATGACTCTTATAGGCGTTACCGGTACTAACGGAAAGACTACTACAACCAATCTTATAAAGCATATCCTGATGTCAGCCGGACACAAGACCGGACTTATCGGTACTATTCAGAATGAAATAGGCGATGAGATACTCCACACCGACAACACGACTCCTCTCACCTATGACTTTATGGCACTGCTGGCAAAAATGGCTGATGCAGGCTGTGAGTACGTTGTAATGGAGGTAAGCTCCTTCGGACTTGTTCAGAACAGAATAGGCTCATCATGGTTCAGAACAGCAGTGTTTACCAATCTTACCCAGGATCACCTTGATTATCACAAGGATATGGAGGATTACTTCCAGGCTAAGAAAATGCTTTTTGATGTCTGTGATGCGGCACTCTGCAATATCGACGACAGCTATGGAAAAAGGCTGTACGATGAGATAAACTGCGAGAAATATACCTTTAGCGTAAAGACTAAGGCGGATTTTTATGCTGACGGTATAAAGATAAAGTCTACTGGCAGCAGCTTCTGGTTCTGTCACGGTGAAAAGTCATACCTGGTAAAATCAAGAATACCGGGAATGTTCAATGTTTCAAATCTCACAGCAGCAATAACTGTATGCCTCAGAGAGGGAATAAGCACAGATGATATTCTCAGCGCAATAGCAGCCTACAACGGTGTTAAGGGACGCTGTGAGGTAATTCCCACAGGCAGGGATTTTACAGTTATATGTGACTATGCTCATACTCCTGATGCTATTGAAAATATTCTTCGCAGTGTCAAGGAATACACGGACAACAGACTGATATGCCTCTTTGGCTGCGGCGGAAACCGTGATGCTGCAAAGCGGCCGAAAATGGCAAAGGCAGCAGCTGCATATGCAGATAAGCTTATTGTTACCTCGGATAATCCCCGGAATGAAGACCCTGAGCTTATCATAAAAGATATTCTTGCGGGCATTGAAAACACTGATGTGCCGTATGATGTTGTGACGGACAGAAGAGAAGCTATATATCATGCCTTGAAAATTGCTGAGAAAGGTGATATAATAGTTCTTGCCGGAAAAGGACATGAGGATTATCAGATACTTGCCGGCATGGAGCATATCCATTTTGACGAGCGTGAAGTTGTGGCAGAAGGACTTAAACTGCTGGATAATTGATCATAAACTGAAAAGAATAAATATGGATTCGCTTAATGGCGATACTAAAGTCTGAAGAGCGGAAATTCTCCCCTGAAATGGGAGGTGTCACGAAGTGACGGAGGGGTTATCCCCCTTTAGACTTGCCTTTATAAAAGTACAGGAGTTGTCAGAAAAATGTCATTCTGGTTAATATGTTTGCTAATTGCATTGGTATCCTTTGCCATTGCCGGTATCTCCGGAAAATGGCTGGTTCCATTTCTTCATAAGATAAAATTCGGTCAGCCTATAAAAACTGAGGACGGTCCTCAGTGGCACGCTAAAAAACAGGGCACGCCAACTATGGGCGGCTTTATGTTCATACTCTCTACAGTCATCACCTCCATTGCCGGATACTGGGTATACCGTATCCATTCAGGACTTGATACTACAGAAATATCAACTCATCATGCCTTCTACAGACTGCTGAGCTGTGTTATTTTTTCGCTGCTATTTGGTCTTATCGGCTTTATTGATGACTACACAAAGGTTGCAAGAAAAAACAATGACGGCCTTTCTCCTATGCAGAAGATCGCATTGCAGACTTTGTTTTCACTGGGATTTCTTTTTGCGCTTTACAAGTTCGGAGACAGCTCCACTAAGCTTGATTTCGGCTTCTTCAAAACCCCGTCTCTGGGTATATTCTATTATATCATACTTGTACCTGTGATAATATATCTTACCAATGCTGTAAATCTCACTGACGGAGTTGACGGACTCTGCGGCAGTGTGACCTTTGCGGCAATGCTGATATTTACTGTATCCTGTGCGATTCTGGATATGAAAGAGATCTCATGCTTTACAATGGCACTGGCTGGCGGATGTCTGGGATTTCTTATCTGGAACTTCAACCCGGCAAAGTGTTTCATGGGTGATACAGGCTCTATGTTTCTTGGTGCAGCTGTTACAGGCGTAGGACTTATACTTCATAAGCATCTGCTGATGATACTTGTTGCCCTTGTTTATGTTATCGAGGCGCTTTCAGTTGTGATACAGGTCTTATACTTCAAGTACACCAAGAAAAAATACGGCGAGGGCAGACGTATCTTCAAGATGACACCTATCCACCATCACTTTGAGATGAGCGGATTCAGCGAGTACAAGATAGTAATAACATTTTCACTTACAGGCATTTTTTTCGGTATCCTGGGAATAATTACCTTGTTGACTTCATAAAAAATATCAGCTCATTATTTCGGAGAAGCCAAAGCTTTGCGAAGAGTCAGGGATATGAGCTGTCTGACCTATACGAAAGGGTGAACTAATGGCAACTTCTGCAAA
>CAMNFW010000011.1 GCA_946537565.1 uncultured Ruminococcus sp.
CTGAGGAGAATACTATCTGGTCTATCAACTCCGCTTACGGCGGAAACGTTCTCCTGGGCAAAAAATGCTTTGCTCTGCGTATCGCTTCTGTTCAGGGTAAGAACGAAGGCTGGATGGCTGAGCATATGCTTATCCTCGGTGTTAAGATGCCCAGCGGCGACATCAAGTACATCACCGCTGCTTTCCCCTCTGCCTGCGGAAAGACCAACCTGGCTATGCTTATTCCTCCTGAGGGATATAAGAAGAACGGCTACGAGGTCTTCACTGTCGGCGATGATATCGCTTGGATGAAGCCCGGCGAGGACGGCAGACTTTATGCTATCAACCCCGAAAACGGCTTCTTCGGTGTTGCTCCCGGTACTAACGAGAAGTCCAACTACAACGCTCTCGCCTGCACAAGAAAAGGCGCTATCTTTACAAACGTCGCTCTCGATAACTCCAACAATACTCCCTGGTGGGAGAAGCTCACCAAGAATCCTCCCGTTGATGCTACTGAGTGGACAGGCCTCAAGGTAAACGGTGAAGAGTGGACTGCTGAAGGCAAGAAGCTTGCTCACCCCAACTCAAGATTTACTGCTCCTGCTGAGAACTGCCCCTGCATCTCACCTGAGTTCAATAACCCCAAGGGCGTTCCGGTTTCCGCTATCATCTTCGGCGGAAGAAGAGCTACTACAACTCCTCTGGTATATCAGTCCTTCGACTGGACACACGGTACTTACATGGGTTCAGCTGTTTCTTCTGAGACAACTGCTGCTGCTACAGGTGCTGTAGGTGTTCTCCGTCACGATCCTATGGCTATGAAGCCTTTCATCGGCTACAATGTTGGTGACTACTGGGCTCATTGGCTGGAAATGGGCAATATCCTCGGTGACAAGGCTCCTAAGATCTTCAACGTTAACTGGTTCAGAACCGATGATGACGGCAACTTCATGTGGCCTGGCTTCGGCGATAACATGAGAGTTCTCGACTGGATCATCAAGAGAGTTTCCGGTGAGGTTGATGCTGAGGAAACTGCTATCGGTTACATCCCCAAGAAGGAAGATATCAACCTCGAAGGCATCGAAGATGAAGTTACTCCTGAGATCATGGATAAGCTCCTTGCTGTTGATAAGGATCTGTGGACTAAGGAGATCGCTGAGATGAGAAGATATTACAACGATGATATCGCTGCTAAGGGCGGAAAGATCCCTGCTGAGCTTTACGCTGTTCTCGACAAGATCGAAGCTAACCTCAATAAGTAATCTCATAAAAATAATTCTGCGGACTGTCGTTTATGGCAGTCCGCTGTTTTTTTATTCAGGCTTTGATTCTTAAAAAACCGTCAGCTGTATGTTAGCATAAAAAATTGCCCCTGAGCGCTCAGGGGCATTGTATTTTATTTATAGTAAGTTAAATCATAATTTATTCAACTAAATATTTTCTTTTTACTGTTTATTTTAGTTATAGCATAAGAAAACAATACTAAAATTATTGCTGCGGTTACATTCCCCCATATATTACCATTGACGATATAGACGCCGGATAAAGAGTTTGTAATACAATGGAACAATACACACAACCACACACTGTCAGTATTCTTTCTTATATTTGCCAAAGCGAAGCTCAGTCCAAGAACATTAAGTCCGAATGCCAGATAATCCTGACCATATTGAGCTACTCCTTTTATAAAAAACAAAGGCATATGCCAAAGCCACCAAACAACGCTGACTATTATAGTTGATAAGATAAAACTGCACTTTTTCTCTAATTCCGGTTGAAGTATATACCGCCAGCCTGCTTCTTCCAGTCCACCTGCAAATATCATCATAGGAATCATAACTATGACAGCAAAGAGCGGTGCGCCGCTTTCGTAGCCTGAAATCAGACATTGCGGCAAAAAGAACAGTATTACTAAAACTAAGACTAATGAATAAGAAAAAATATTATGTTTAAAATCAAAAATATTTTTTAACCATTCTTTAAGACCTGAAACTTCTTTGTTTTTCTTTAATGCTATAAAAGAAGCGATAGTAGGAGACCACCCACCTAACAGATATGGTATATATAACAGGTAGTTTTTATCTAATGAAACTCCATTCAGACTGCATATCACACAGACTCCCCAACAAAACAACATTATTGCAAAAGTATATAACAAATAATCTTTACTCAGTTTGCTCATTTTTAACCTCTAAATTCCGATTTTTCTAAGGCAACACCGCTGCTTTGAATTTTTACAGCTTGCTTCTGATGATCTTGCTTCTTATACTGGACAGCAGAGAAAAAATGTGGTATAATATCCTTGCTGCGTGAAACTATCAGTATCCACGGTTGGCATTGCTGCCGCCGCTGTGATATTTTGCTCTTGTACGGGCGATGCTCTCCTCGCTGCGTTTTATGAGATTCAGCAGAGATGATGAATACTGAGCGTAATCCTTTTGCAGGGTAGAAGTAGTGATATAAAGGGTGTCAAAATTGTCAACGCAATCATTGCCATCAAGGGGGATACCGCTGGAAGCAGCTTTGATATCAGCTTCACTCATGGAAATAATAGCGTTTGCACTGTCGTTGGCGATAACCTTTGGAATACGGAAAAGCTTCTGGTCATTGTGTGGGTTTGCGTTGTAGACTATCCTGAACAGCTTATATACCGACAGCATAAGATACGACGAAACTTCTTTTATAAGCGTTATGCTGTTGGCTTTCTGGGCAAGGCTGAACAGAAGGCTTATGGAATTGTTGATTATCCTTCTGTTGAAATTTATTATCTCAGGAGAAGGCATTTTCAGGTTGTTATTTCCGTCATCATCGGGAATATCCTCGATAGTAATGGTTTTACCTTCCGGTTCAGGTGTACGTCCCAGGAGATAATCGCAGGATACATTATAATAGTCAGCGATCTTCACAAGAAAATTCAGACCGCATTCTCTTATGCCTTTCTCATAGTGTGACAAAAGTGCCTGGGAGATGCCAAGATCGGAAGCAGCCTGTTTCTGGCTGATATGACGTTCTTTTCTCTGGAGAGTTATAATGCGTGCGAAATCTGAATTCATGGGAATATCCTCCTGTCAGGAAATATATTTTGAATTGCAGTGCAGATTACACTGCCAATAAAGTACAAATAGAACACAATAATATTATAATACAAATTGTATAATATGTAAATATGCGAAATGTGAAAATTTTTTGAATTTTTTCACGCGGTTTTGTAAACATTTGTACAAACACAAAATAAGCGCCCACTTTTTTATGCAAAATAACAATAATTATCGCATTGACCGAAAGGAGTTTTTATGAAAGGTTATAGGATAAGCGTTCTCCGTCATGGTATGACTGAGGCAAATGAAAAGGGAATTTACATCGGCAGCACCGATCTTCCCTTAAGCGGAAAGGGCGCAGCTGAGCTGGCTGCAAAAATGGACGAGTTTGATTACCCGTCTGTCCACAGAGTTTACACCTCACCGCTGCTCAGGTGCAGGGAAAGCGCAGAGATACTCTTCCCGGAAACTGAACTGGTACCGGTAGACGATCTCCGTGAAATTGATCTTGGCGAATTTGAAAACAAAAGCTATGAGCAGCTCCTGGGCCGTGAGGACTACAAGCGCTGGCTCAAAGGCGGAAAAGATGCCCGTCCGCCTAAGGGTGAAAGTCTGGAGGAAATGACCGCAAGAACCTACAAGGCTCTTCACGCTGTTATAATGGATATGATGGAAAGCGGACTTACCCGTGCTGCAATGATAACTCATGCAGGTATAATTTCAAATATGCTTTCATGCTTTGGACTTCCGAAGTATGACCCTAAATATCTGAACGCAGCACCCGGTGAGGGCTTTGACATAATCGTAACAGCTCAGATGTGGCTGAATTCACAGGCTTTTGAGATCCTCGGCTACTGTCCTTATGAGCGCATTCCCGACGATGAGGACGAGCTTTACTGATGTTTCTGGATAATCTTATATTCAGTCTGAATGCCACGGTGCCGATATTTCTGATGATGGTCTTTGGCTGGGCGATGCAGAGGATCGGTCTGCTGGACGATCACACCACCTCAAACCTAAATAAATTCACCTTCAAAACCACCCTCCCGGCTCTGCTTTTCATGGATCTGTCAAAAGCTGACCTCAGCGAAGTCTGGGACACGGGATTTGTGGTATTCTGCATTGTCGTTACATTGATATGCGTGGGGATAGCAGGCTGTTTTTCGCTGCTTCATAAAGATAAACCGGAGCGGGGCGAGATCATTCAGGCTGCATACCGCAGCAGTGCAGCAGTTTTAGGTATAGCTTTCGTAAAAAATATTTACGGCGAAGCTTCAATGGCTGCACTTATGATAATCGGCACAGTCCCGATGTATAACATCATTGCGGTCACGGTGCTGTCCCTGACCTCACCGGATTCACAGGACATCAAAGGCAGGGAGCTTGTTCTCAGCACCCTTAAAGGTATTGCAACAAATCCCATAATACTGGGAATTATCGCCGGAATTCTCTGGTCGCTGCTGAAAATTCCTCAGCCAGTCATACTTGAAAGATCAGTTTCATATCTTGGAAATATGGCAACTCCGCTGTCTCTTATCGCACTGGGCGCTTCCTTCAAAGCCAGCGATGCAAAGGATAAACTTAAAATAACTTTAGGCATCGTGTTCATGAAGCTGGTATTTTTTTGTGCATTATTTCTACCGCTGGCAGTACATTTTGGTTTCAGGGGCGAGAAGCTCATTGCTATACTCGTTATGCTGGGCAGTGCAACCACCGGCAGCTGTTTTGTAATGGCAAAGAATTTCAGCCACAAAGGCACGATCACCGCCTTTGCTGTTATGCTGACGACCCTTTGCAGCGCACTTACCCTTACCGCCTGGCTGTTTATCCTTAAAACACTAAGCTATATTTGATCTATGAAAAATTATAGATCAACAGGAATATTTTCCCACACCGGTGAATATAATAGAATATAAAACTCTCTGACATATATCTGATTTTCTTCCGGAGCTGCACATAGCTCCATTCTTTTTTCTCGAACTGTCCACCAGTGGCGTACAAGCGTATTTACTGAAAATACAGAAATTAAATTCATAAATTTGGATTTTTTGTCAATTGATTTTAGCGGAAAACAGGCGTATAATGTATATTGTCACAAATGTATCAATTATAAAGGAAGGTTTCACAATGGCTGATAAGGTTGTAAAATTCGGCGGCAGTTCACTGGCAGATGCTGACCAGTTCAAAAAAGTAGCCGCTATCATAAACTCTGATCCTAAGCGTAAATTCGTCGTTCCCTCTGCTCCCGGAAAACGCTTCTCCAATGACGTAAAGGTCACAGATATGCTCTATAAATGCTGTGAGCTGGCTGGCAGCGGCATCGACTTCACCAACGATCTGGCTGCTATCAAGGAAAGATATAACGGTATAATCTCCGGTCTTGGCATGGATATGAGCCTCGATGAGGAGTTCAGTATTATCGAAAAGGAGCTTAAGGCTCGGCCGGCTAAGGATTACGCTGCAAGCCGTGGTGAATTCCTCAACAGCAAGGTGCTGGCTAAATACCTCGGCTTCAATTTCGTTGATGCTGCTGATGTTATCATCTTCGATACAAAGGGCAATCTCCTTCTGGATGAAACTGTCTCTGCTGTACGCACAAGAATAAAAGGTCTGGACAACGCTGTTATTCCCGGCTTCTACGGCAGAACCACTGAGGGTATAATCAAAACCTTCTCAAGAGGCGGTTCAGATGTTACCGGCTCAATTATCGCAAACGCTGTCCGTGCTGAGATATATGAGAACTGGACTGACGTTTCCGGCTTCCTGGTCGCTGACCCAAGAATAGTTGAAAATCCTGATGTCATCGAAGTTATCACTTACAGAGAGCTGCGTGAGCTGGCTTATATGGGAGCTTCTGTTCTTCATGAGGATGCTATTTTCCCTGTTCGTTCCGCTGGTATACCTATTAATATCCGCAACACTAACCGCCCGGAAGATGCCGGCACTATGATCGTTTCCAATGACTACGACTTCAGCCGTGAAAGCCTCGGTCACACTATCACCGGTATTGCCGGCAAAAAAGGTTTCAGCTCTATCAATATCGAAAAGGCTATGATGAACAACGAAATGGGATTCGGTGTAAAGGTGCTGAACGTGCTTTACAGAAACGGGCTTTCCTTTGAGCATATGCCTTCCG
Organism: uncultured Ruminococcus sp.; assembly: GCA_946537565.1. GTDB lineage: Bacteria > Bacillota > Clostridia > Oscillospirales > Ruminococcaceae > Ruminococcus. The sequence continues at coordinate 6,154 of CAMNFW010000011.1, forward strand.
GAATTGACACTATGAGCATTACTATTGATACTGCAAAGCTTGAACCTGTCCGTGAAAAAGTCCTGGCTGAGCTGAGAAAAGAAGTCGAGCCGGATAATCTCTATATCGAGGACGGCATCGCTATTCTCGCTGTAGTCGGACGCAGAATGAAAAACACAAGAGGTACTGTTGCAAGAGTATTCGCTGCAATGGCTCATGCCCGCATAAATGTAAAGCTTATCGACCAGGGTTCAAGCGAGCTGAATGTAATTATCGGTGTCAGCGAAAATGACCTGCCGGAAGCTATCCGCAGAATATACGATATGTTTATTAACTCTGAGAAATAAACATTTGACGGAAAATTCAAACCTGATGATCTCAGCTTCGTGGAAGTAATATATGAATGATAAAAGGTATCGTCAAAGCGGCGATACCTTTTTTAGTTATTTCAGCTTCACCTCAAAGCGCCTGAGCCAATAGTCAAGCTGCAAAAAATAAGCTATTGTCTGCGGCAGATTCATCAGCTGACCATACCATTGAATCTTATCCTCATGGGTCAGAAGCCTTTCAAGCTTTTCCTTCTTTACAAGCTCAAACAGCGGTGTATCGTGGCTGATGACATTTTTAAGCCTTTCCGTGACAATATTCAGGAAAGCCGGGTCATGAGTCTTTGGGTACGGACTTTTCTTTCTCCACAATACCTCTTCCGGCAGCCAATCCTTCATGGCTTCTCTAAGCAGTCCCTTTTCACGTCCCTGCCAGTCCTTGTACTCCCACGGCACATTGTAAAGATATTCAGCTATCCTGTAATCGCAGAAAGGTACACGCACTTCAAGTCCGCTGTACATACTCATTCTGTCTTTGCGGTCGAGAAGAGTCTGCATGAACCAGTGAAAATTCAGCTGTGTCATCTCACGCATACGGCTGTCGGTCTCATTGTCTGATTTTAACTTCATTGCATAATCAGCTGTTGTACGGTAGCCGGAATAAACATAATCCTCCGCATTGATTTTTTCAGCGAGACTGTCAGTCAGGAAGGATTTGCGGTAAGCAGTGCTTTGAGCCCAGGGAAAGCCGTCTGTCATACGGATATCCTTGTCTCTGTACCAGGGATAGCCGCCGAATATTTCGTCCGCACATTCACCGGAAAGCGCAACAGTTCCGTGTTTTTTTATCTCACGGCAGAACAGCAGCATCGACGCATCTACATCAGCCATTCCCGGCAGACCTCTTGCTTCAACAGCTTCGTCAAGGGCATCAGCCAGTTCCTGGGCATTTATAACAGTCCAGTGGTGTTCGGTGCCGAGGTATTGTTCCATTTTCCGAATATATTCAGGGTCACTGTTTGGCTGAAAATGGCTTTTTGTGAAATATTTGTCATTATTCAGATAGTCAACTGAAAAGGTATTCAAAGTCTTTCCTTGTCTGCGGAATTCTGATGCTGCAACAGATGATATCAGACTGGAATCCAGTCCGCCGGATAAAAATGTGCATACCGGCACATCTGAGACCAGCTGACGTTTTATGGAATCCAGCAGCAGACTGCGGACGTTGAAGGCTGTCTCCTCAAAGCTTTCATGCAGCTCATAAGCTTTAAGCCGCCAGTACTCACGAAGCTTAAGACCTTCGGCAGTATATGTTCCGCACCAGCCGGGACGAATCTCTTTGATACCTTTTATAACTCCGTATCCCGGAGTTCGTCCGGGAGCAGTGAGGATAAGCTCAGCCGCACCGTTTTCGTCTATTTCATGGGGAATATCAGGAACAGTGAGCAGTGCCGGTATTTCTGAGGCAAATACAAGCTTTGAATTATCCTGCCAGTAAAACAAAGGCTTTACACCTATTCGGTCACGGGCAAGAAATACACTGTGAGCGCTTTCACTGTAAACCGCAAAGGCAAAAATCCCGTTGAACTTATCTACACAATCTTCACCCCATTTGATATAGCTTTTAAGGACAACTTCAGTATCGGACGATGTATCGAAACCGAAGTCCTGCTCAAGCTGTGAACGCAGCTCAGCGGTGTTATAAAGCTCACCGTTGTAGACAATGGTATAATTACAGCCATTACAGGAAGCGGACATAGGCTGTCTGCCGCCGTTGATGTCAATTACCGCAAGACGGGTATGAACCAGAGCTGCCTCCGGAAACAATGTTATCCCTCGCTGATCGGGTCCACGCCGCAGCAGAGCCTTCTGCATATTCCCGCAAATTCCAGCAGCGCTTCTCATATCCTCCCTGAAACTTATAATACCAGCAATTCCACACATAATACTCTCCGCCGCTTTACGGCATACGGCACGCCGTATTGAGTTCATGTGTTATTATATTCACCTTCGCCTTAAAAGTTGCATATTTCGCTAAGCCAGTTCCATGCCAAAGATGCGGTATCTGTAAAAACGCTCTGTTTGCATCATGCTTATCAGTACAGACAGCCCAGTCCCAAAAACTGAAATTCTGCTGAAAATCCTGCACAAACAGCAGCATTTATTACCGTCCTTTTTTTATCACTAAATTTTAAAAAGGGTCTTGACAAATGAAAGATTGTGTTGTATAATGTGTAAAGTGATTTTGTATTACACCGGTTGGTGAGGTGGATTTCATGGCTAAGGAACTTAAATATGTCATGCTTCTGGACTGCTACGGCGATCTTCTCACCGATCACCAGAGAAATATCATGGAGCTGTACTACTGCGAAGACCTCTCGCTCGGCGAAATAGGCAGCGATATGGGAATCACCCGTCAGGCTGTAAGAAGCCATATCAAGCGCACTGAAGAGCTGCTCATTGGATATGAAGATAAGCTTGGCTTTGTTCAGCGTCTGGTGGATATGAGAAAATGCTTCGGCAGGATCTCAGAGCTTGCCGGTAATATAAATGATACCGCTGTCAGGGAAAGCATTTTAGCTGAAACTGACCGTGGCTTGAATCTGCTTTAATGCAATGCGTATTTAATATAAAGATCATACAAAAAGGGGGAAGATCATGGCATTTGAAGGACTTTCTGAAAAACTTAATTCTGTCTTTAAAAAGCTTAAATCAAGAGGAAAGCTGACCGAAAGCGATGTTAAAGAAGCTATGCGTGAAGTAAAGCTGGCTCTTCTCGAAGCTGACGTAAGCTATAAGGTCGTTAAGGATTTCGTTAAAAAAGTTTCTGAGCGTGCTGTCGGCGAAGAAGTTCTTGCAAGCCTAACCCCTGCTCAGCAGGTAATTAAAATCGTTAACGAGGAGCTGTGTACCCTCATGGGCACCAGCAATTCAAGAATAAATTTTGCTTCCAAACCGCCTACAGTTATCATGATGTGCGGTCTCCAGGGTTCGGGTAAAACCACCCACGCCGCTAAGCTGGCTAAAATGCTGAAAAAAGAAGGGCATCGTCCCCTCCTTGCTGCCTGCGATATTTATCGTCCTGCGGCTATAAATCAGCTCCAGGTTGTCGGTCAGAAGGCTGATGTAAAGGTCTTTGAAATGGGTCAGATAAACCCCGTGACCATCGCTAAGGAAGCTCTTCGCTATGCTAAGGATTACGGTTACGATATTCTCATTATCGACACCGCCGGCCGTCTTCATATCGACGAGGCTCTCATGCAGGAGCTTAAGGATATCAAGGCTCTCACAAACCCGGACGAGATAATGCTCGTGGTCGATGCTATGACCGGTCAGGATGCTGTAAACGTTGCACAGGCTTTTGATGAAGCTGTGGGCATAACCAGTGTGCTGATGTCAAAGCTGGATTCCGATACCAGAGGCGGTGCAGCACTGTCTGTACTTTCAGTTACCGGCAAGCCGATAAAATATGTAGGTATGGGCGAAAAGCTCGACGATTTCGAGCAGTTCCACCCTGAGAGAATGGCTTCCCGTATCCTCGGTATGGGCGATGTTCTTACCCTTATTGAAAAGGCTGAGAACGTTATGTCCCAGCAGGAAGCTGAAAAGCTCACTAAAAAATTCAAGGAAAATAAATTCGATATGGACGATCTGCTCGACCAGATGAAGCAGATAAAGAAAATGGGTTCCATGAAGTCCATTATCAGTATGCTGCCGGGTGTTGGCGAAAAACTGAAAAATGTGGACGTTGATGAGCATCAGCTCGTCAGGATCGAGGCTATCATCACCTCAATGACTAAGGCTGAAAGAGAAAAGCCTTCGATCATTAATCCTTCAAGAAAAAAACGTATCGCTAAAGGCTCCGGCACTAAGGTCGAGGAAGTAAACCGCCTGCTCAAACAATTTGAACAAATGCAGAAAATGATGAAGCAGTTCACCGGCAAGGGCGGAAAAATGAATATGCGTAAAGCCAGAAAACAGCTGGCTGGCATGAACTTCGACAAAATGACCGGCAAGGGCGGCGGAAATCTCCCCTTGTAAGCTAACCTCTCGCTGAAATTTCAGCAATGCAAGTTAAAAAAGCGGAACTTCCCGCTTTGATTATAAATTATAACCAGTAATGGAGGTGAATATATATGGCAGTAAAGATCAGACTCAGAAGAATGGGCGCTAAGAAGGCTCCCTTCTACCGTGTTGTTGTAGCTGATTCAAGATACCCCAGAGACGGCCGTTTCATCGAGGAGCTTGGCTACTATGATCCCACTAAGGAGCCCTCAGTTATCAAGATTGATGCTGATAAGGCTAAGGATTGGATCGCTAAGGGCGCTCAGCCTACTGACACTGTAAAGGTCATTCTTAAGAAAGAAGGCATTCTTTAATTCGTATGCTTTGGGTAAGAGCATATCACGCTGATATGAATACGGTCGGTGAAGGCAAAACCTTCCTGCCGTATTTTGTAAAGCGGCTCTGACCCGCTGATTTCGGAGGTTATTTATGAAAGATTTACTTTATGCAATAGCAGCAGGACTCGTGGAAGATAAGTCTGCTATAAAAATCGTAGAGGACGAACCTGACGCAGAGGGCGTAATAGTGTTCCACCTTTCTGTTGCTCCTGATGACATGGGTCGTGTTATCGGAAAGCAGGGCAGGATCGCTAAGGCTCTCAGAACTATCATGAGAGCAGGCGCTGCAAAGAGAGATCTTAAGGTTTCTGTAGTTATCGAGGAAGAAGCTGAATAATTACAGTATCTTAAGACGGCTCATGTTCTGAGCTGCAATTGAATAAAATATAATCAATCCGCTGTTCTCCAGCGGATTTTTTATTTCCCGCCGCCTCCGGATCTTGAGCCAAAAAACAGCGTCCCCTGCACAAGAGACGCTGTAATCTATTTATCCCGGCTTCAACGCTCTGCCCTGTCCGGCAGCTGCATAAAAGCTTAAATATTATCTCAGGACTGGAGATATGATCTCACCAGCACCTGAAGAAGCTCATCACGGTCAATGTGACGGATAAGACTTCTGGCATTGTTGTATGTGGTTATGTATGTAGGATCCTCAGAAAGTATATATCCTACGATCTGATTTATCGGGTTATAGCCCTTCTGCACAAGCGCATCATAGATTATAGTGAGATTTTTCTTAAGCTCTGCTTCTTTATCTTCATTAACTGAAAACGTCATTGTTTTATCGAACATATCCTATCAGCCTCCTGATCGTAAAATTAACTTCATCTGACTTAAACTCCATGCAAGAAGCTCTCTTTCTATTATACATTAAAATGATATATAATGCAAGTGGTAACGAAATTTTTTATTGATTTGACTGTATTAAACTATAAATTTTGTTTAAGCTGCACAAATGATTATGTAGCGTACCGGTGAAAAATACCGGTACTCTGGTTTTAATTGCAGCAGCCTGTCCTTTTAACAAAGCTGTTGCAGTCGGTACATTCCGGAACAGTGGGATCGTCCTCATGAGTTCCGACAGATATGCAGCCGAGAGTGCAGTAATTCTCTGTCACCATATTGTGCTGGCACTGAGATACTGTGCATTTGATGTGGTCATTCTTTGTTCCTTCCATAACAGAAAGACCCCCTTTTAAAAAGTTAAGCTCAGATGCCCGATACACCCTGACATCTGAAATCCAGAAAATCAAGTGCTGATTTTCATATTAATATTATGCACAGTAATTTGAAAAATATTCATCTTAAAAATATAGCTCTCAATACGGAAGTCTGAACTGTCCAGCCTTCCATGTACCGTCCGGCTCGATAACCACGCTGAAGGTCTCATTCTCCGGCTCCATAGGCTCAATGCCGTAATCCGCATAATTATAGCTGTGATGAACGGTGAAAAAGATCTCGTCATCAGTTCTGGAATCTACCGATACTATCTCTGAGCCAAGATAGAAGATATTGCTTCCTCTTGAACCGGCAAGGCAGTAAACGTGCTGATCTTCCTCAGCAAAAGTCTCAGACAGGCTGTTGGGGTAGCGGTCGCTGAAAACCTTGTGATATTCTGCTTCAACATCTGCAATTGAGTTTATGCCCGGCTCAGTGACAAGGAAAAACTGCCAGCCAAATTGTCCGACGTTTATATATGTATTATTATCCATAGCAAACGGACAGCCAACTGTATAATTCCACTGGGTCTCGCAGGCGGTCTCAAACAACGCCTGAGCCGCAGCTATAAGAGCTGCATCGTCCATTTCAGCAGCCGGCACATCAGTGATGACCGCACCGTTTTCGTCCTTATGATAAGAACCGGGCTGTTCAGCTTTAGGGGTTGTGACAGGCACTGTAGTTGCGACAGCATCTGTCACGGCAGAAGTCTGAGCAGAAGTGACTGTTTCAGTAACAGCAGCAACAGTTTCGGTCTGAGTTTCTGAAGTTTCAGCAGTTGTTTCATTGACAGCAGCGGTGGTCTCCTGGGAAGAGTTTTCTGCTGAACTGCCGGTCTTGTTTCCGCAGCTGCAAAGGCAAAGCATTGAAAGCGCTGTCACAGCTGATAAAAATCTTTTCATAATATGCTCCTTAATCTTCATCATCTTCAAGAACAAAATCAATAGTACCCTCGCTGACATTCACCGCAGCGCAGACAACATTGACTTCTCCGCCAAGTACATAAGAAACTCCGCTGAATTTCTCCGTAAGAGCAACAGGCTCAGAATAGTCATATTCACCTTCCGGCAGCGTGCGTATATGCACCAGTCCCTCGACGGTATTCGGCAGCTCCGCATAAAAACCGAACTCAGTAATTCCTGATATCCTTGCGGCAAAGCTTTCGCCGATGTGCTGCTTCATATATTCAGCCTTGTAAATATCCTCACATTCACGCTCTATGGTTATTGCACGCAGCTCAGCATTGGAAGAGCTTTCCGCAGCCTTTGCAGCGAAGTCGCTGTAGCGTTTGGTGAGCCAGTTTTTATCATATCCAGCCAGAACATCAGTTATGATGCGGTGAATTGCAAGGTCAGGGTAGCGGCGGATAGGCGAGGTAAAATGGGCATAATCCTCAAGGGCAAGTCCAAAATGCCCCAGCGGCTCTTCGGAATATTTTGCCTTTGACATTGATCTCAGCACCATCATATTCACAGCCTGGAACTTATCCGTCCCCCTGGCATTTTCGATTATCTCGAAGGCATGAGCAGGCTTGAACTCCTGGAAATGAGGATAGGAAATACCGGCTTTAGTGAGCATTTCACAAAGAGCAGCAGTTTTTTCCTCCGGGGGAGTTTCGTGAACTCGATATACAAAAGGTATATTTTTATCTCTTGCCAGCTTTGCAGCAGCCTCATTTGCGGTCAGCATGAACTCTTCTATCATACGTTCAGCCTTGCCTCTTTCTCTTGGAAGAACATCGCAGCATACACCATTTTCATTGATGATGAGCTTGCTTTCAGTGGTTTCCAGTTCAGGGGCACGGCGCTTTTTACGCTTGGCGACAAGGATATCAGCCAGCCTGTTCATAAGCTGTATTTCATTCATAACGCAGGAATATTTTTGCTTTATATCATCATCAGCTGCACCGTCAATGATCTGGTTAACCTCCGAATACACGCCCTTTACACGAGATCTTATGCCGCTTTTGCAGAAGCGGTAGCTGAGCATATCACCGCTGCTGTCCAGCTCAATGAAACAGGAAAGGGTGAGCCTGTCCTCATTGGGATTAAGCGAACAGATGCCGTTGGAAAGCTCCTTAGGCAGCATGGGGATCACCTTGTCAGCATAATAGATGCTTGTACCACGGCGAAGGGCTTCCTTATCCAGGGCGCTGTTGCCTTTTACATAGTGAGACACATCAGCAATATGTACTCCGAGTATAAAGCCATTATCAGAAGCCTGAACCGAAACAGCATCGTCCAGGTCTTTGGATTCAGCACCGTCGATAGTGAAAATATCCAGACCTCTCAGGTCTTCACGGTTATTGAAGCTGAACTCCTGAACACCGCCCTCAGCGATCTTCTGAGCCTCTCTCAGCACCTCGTCCGGAAATTCCTCCGGCGCACCGTGAATCGCCAGAACAGAGCCCGCACAGGAAGCTGCCAGCTCTGAACTGCCGAAAACCGAAGTGATCCTTACCTTGTGTTCAGCGTGCCGTCTGCCACGGTAGATTATCTCAGCCAGAACCTTGTCACCCTCATTGAATGAAACGCTCTGGGAACGGTCGATGATCATGTGATTCCGGGAGGCGATATCCGGCACAAGCCAGAGTGAGCCGTCCTCGTATTCAATTTTTCCGGTCAGGATATTGCTGCCGAAGCTGAGAATATCTATGACCTCGCCTTCCGGTTCACCCGAACGGGAAGCAATATCCGACAGCAGCACCCGGTCGCCCGGCATTGCACCAAGCATACACTTTCCCGGCACAAAATACTCCGTACCGTCATCAGTAACCGCAAAACCGAAAGTCCTGCTTAGTCTTGTTATCTCAGCAGGCTGGAATCCGAGCCGTGAACAAAGGGCAGCCTTCATTCCTTTTCTGACTGTGACAACGCCCTCAGTACGCAGCTGGTCGAAAGCGGCGAGAAAATTTTCCCTGCCGGATTTTTTTGTCCGGCATTTAGTTTCCAGGTCAGCCACAGGCACCAGCCGCTTATTATTGGTATTAAGGAAAGTTACGATCATATTCCTGTATTTTTCGACACTTATCTGACCGTTATCTTTCCCGGTATTTTTCTTTTTATTCTTATCTGACATTTATCCGCTCCAGTCTGGACATGGGGAGTTTCCGCTGAAAACAACCTTTGCGGCAGCGCTCCCGGAATAATTACCGTCCTAAAAAAATCAAACCCCATGACGGCAGGTCACAGGGTGTAGTCAGCTTTATATCAGGCTTTATCAACGAAGATAGGAATGATATTAACTGCAAGAACCAGGATAAACATAATGATTCCAAGAGTTCTTGTGATCTTATTCAGGATAGCCTCTTTACTTCTTCCCTCATTTTTTCCGTAGAAGGAATCAGCGCTGGCACCGGTGAGTGCTGCGGTCATGCTGTCCTGAGATTTCTGCTCCTGTGCAAGGCAGAAAATGATGATAAGCAGACATACAAGAAGGAGAACTGCGCCTCCGATTATCTCTAAAGTTGACATAAAATTACCTCCGGATATACGAGTTTTAACGATTCTGATTAGCTTATATATTATACCATACCCAGCAAAAAAATGCAAGGGGTTTCACCAAAAAAACCGCAATAATTTTGCTAATAAATTTTGTATATATTAGACAATGATTTTTCTCCTAAGCTGTGAATATAAATTATAAGGCAAAGAAAATGAGCTGAACCGTCAGATGCTTCGGGTCATCCGCCCCGTAAAACCGTTTCAGCCAAAATGCAGCAGGAGGATATTATGCAGGAAAAATCAGCAAAGGATAACCACAACATAATTATTGAAAACCGCAAGACTATGACTGTTTCCGGCATCACCGACGTGGACAGCTTTGACGAAAAAGCCGTCTGCCTTTACACTCAGCTGGGCGAGCTGACGATTCAGGGCAGAGAGCTGCATATCGACTCCATGAGCGTTGAGACCGGTGATATGACCATAACCGGCGATATCTGGGCAGTTATCTACGGCGATAAGGAACGGAAGGGTCCGCTTTCAGCCCTGGGGAGACTGTTCAGATGAACGTTCCTGAGACCTTTTTCACCGTGAGCCAGGAGCTTAAGCTCTTCGGACTGTCTGCACTCTGCGGTGCGGCAGCCGGACCTTTCTACGATATTTTCAGGATATTCCGGCGGCTTGTGCCTCATAACGCTATACTCACAGCTTTGGAGGATATACTCTTCTGCACCGGATTTGCATTCCTCATGGAGTTTTTTGCATCAGCTGCGGCACTTGGTCAGCTCCGGGCATATCATCTCATCGGCAGCCTTCTTGGATTTGTGCTGTATCTTGTAACGGCTGGCAGGTGGATAATGGCGGTCACAGATAAGCTAAAAGGATTTTTTTCCAGAGTCCTGAAAATTGTATTCGCACCTGTAACAGCCGTTTTTGCACTTCTTCGTAAAAAAGCCGGGGGTAAATTTGTAAGTTATTCCAAAGTAATAGTTAATAATATAAAAAAAATTGGTTTGCTATTGCAAAGACCAAGTGATCTGGTGTATAATAAGAAAGAAAATACAAAGAGAAAGAACGTGAAAAGAGTTGTCAAAAAAACCAAAATCACCTAAGAAAAAAAGAGGTCTTTTTAATGGAGTTCTTTTCAAGCTTCTGACAGCAGCTGTCTTCATCGGCTGTGCTGTTCTTCTAATTACTACGGAAAAGGATCGAAGCGATAAGAAGAAGGAATTGGAGAGCATTCAGTCCAAGATCACTGAATATGAAAACCAGAATAAAGAATTGCAGAATGCCCTGGATAACGATGATACGTCCGGTTATATGGAAAAGTACGCTATGGAGGAAAGAGGCTATGCCTACCCCGATGAGTGGAGATTCTACGACGTTTCACGAGACTGAGTTTTCCGTGAGTATTTGAAAAGGAGTTAATGAAAAATATGCAGCTTGAGATCGGTAAAATTTATAACGGCAAGGTTAAGGGAATCGCTCAGTACGGCGCTTTCGTAGATATCGAAGGCGGCGGTACAGGTATGGTACATATTTCCGAAATAGCCAACACTTATGTCAATGAGATCCGTGACCACCTTACTGAGGGGCAGGAAGTTAAAGTCAAGGTGATCGGTATCAATGAGGCTGGAAAGGTGAGCCTCTCTATAAAAAAAGCTATGGGCACAGAGGAGGCTGGCAATTCTGCTCCGGCTCCTAAAAAGAAGCACAATAACCAGCGCCCGAAGCCAATTATCTGGGAGCCGAAAAAGGTCGTTCCTCAGTCGGAAATGTCCTTTGAGGATATGATGTCCCATTTCAAGCAGTCCAGCGAGGAGCGCATCAGTGACCTCAAAAGAAGTACCGACAGGAAAAATGGCACAAGAAGAAAATGATCCGTCTTTAAAGCTCAGCTTATGCTGGGCTTTTTTGAAAGAGTGATTTGTGCTGAGCAGCAAACACTTTCCTTAAGGAGGATAATTAATGTATTTAAATAAGATTTTTGCAGCCGGCGCTGCGGTGCTGACCCTCAGTCTCACCCTCTGCGGCTGCGGCAGCAAAAGGACAAGCTCTGAGCCTGAGCCTTCAACCTCCGGTCTCGTTATTTTTACAGACGATGTTACTGACGCTGCTGAAATAACCTCTGTTGAGCCAGCTCCAGAGGCTGAAACTGTCACCTCTCAGACCGAATCAGCCGAAATTGTTTCTGCAACAGAAAAAATAACCTCTGCCGCCCAAAAGTCAACCAAAAATAAATCTTCCAAAACTAAAAAATCTACCACCGAAGCTGTCACTCAGCCTCAGACTG
>CAMNFW010000012.1 GCA_946537565.1 uncultured Ruminococcus sp.
CTATCACTGACAATTCTCTGCATCGTTATTCTGTCAGGCTGTGGAAATACTAATAGTATTAATGATAGCAGTTCTGCTGCAAATCATGTCACTGTAACCGATACTTCAATCACCTTCACCTCCACTTCTGTCTCCGATTTCACAACTTTTTCTTCCGTTTCAACTTCTGAAACCGCTCCTGCCACAGCTGAAGAACCCACTGTTGTTTTCATTCCCGATACCACAGCTGAAACTGCTGCATCTTCTGAAATTACCACTGAAAGTGATATTGCTGAGCCGGATACATATGAAGAAAATGACCCGGCTCTGATGAATATTCTCAGCACATATGGCTATTCTTTAGATTCGATATCTGATTCTTCTCAGCTTATAACTGTTTGTTCCAGCGGTATTTCATGCAAAGTTGATTTCTTTGAAAAAACTGACCGCAGTTGGAAACTTGTACATTCCACTTACGGTAATGTCGGGAAAAACGGTGTGTCAGCCAAAAGTGCAGAGGGAGATTTTTGTACCCCGGAAGGTCTATATTCTCTTGGATTTGCCTTTGGTACTGAATATCTCCAGCTGCCTGGCATCAGCTACAGACAGATCAGTCAATTCAGCTGCTGGGTAGATGACCCTTACTCTGCCTACTATAATCAATGGGTCGAAAGTGATCAGGTTTCTCCGGACTGGAACAGCGCTGAGCATATGGCTGATTATCAAACTGCTTATCATTATGGTGTGGTTATAAACTATAATATGTCACCGGTGATCCCCAATGCCGGATCTGCAATTTTCCTCCACTGTATTTCCGGAAGCTATACAGCTGGCTGTGTAGCTGTGCCTGACGAGGATATGCTCTTTGCTCTCAACTGGCTCAACAGCAGCAGCTCCCCTCTTATACTGATAAATTAGTATTCGCTTCAAGCTCTTCTCAATGTTTTTTTTGCACAAAATGAATAATATCCTTTTTTTACGTCATACTACTTCCAGACAGTCATTTTTTATCCTGTCACCCTATGATAATTGTGATGACAGTTAAAATGATGTCATAAAATCCCGTTCAAAGAGGTGTTCTCAATATGTGGGACAAATTAGCGCTTATTCTTCTGATAATCGGAGGAATAAACTGGGGTCTTGTCGGTATATTTGAGCTTGACCTGGTTGCATGGATATTCGGCGGAGCAGGTACAGTCGCTGCCCGTGCGATATATATCCTTGTGGCTATCTCTGCGGTATGGTGCATTTCTCTTCTCTTCAGAAAAGAAGACGAGCTTGCATTTAATACAGCTGACAAATAATTCCCCTCTATTTTGCTGCTCTGCTGATGCCGCCGGAGCAGCTACATATTTTTTAAGACTAAATAATATACAAATAGTATATTCCATTGCCGGATTTGATAAAAAATTGCCTTTCATCCCTTGACATTGAACTAAGGATATGTTATAATTAATGTGTATAAATATATGTATTGGCGGTGGTTATATGAAATTAAATAGAATAATTTCAGCTCTTACAGCTGCGGCTCTATGTCTCCCAGCTCCCTGCTTTTCACCATTATACTCAAATGTTAATGCAGCTGTTTCGTACACTGATTATACTTACAATAATATCAGCTTTGCACTTTATTCAGATCACGCTGAGGTCAGAAAATGTGATACATCTGTCACCTCTGCTGAAATTCCCGAAACTATTGAGGGGCTTCCCGTCACTGTTATCGGCAGCTCTGCCTTTATGTCTTGTACAGCTCTAAAAACTCTCTCTCTTCCAGATAGTATCACTGCTATTGGAGACTATGCTTTCTGGAACTGCAGAAGCCTTGAGCTTAGCTCTCTCCCCTCTTCACTCAAAAGTATCGGCAACAGTGCCTTCTATTACTGCGACGGTATCACCTCTCTTACCATTCCTGACGGTATTTCTGTAATTGATGAGGGTGTGTTCTATTCATGCCATAACCTCAAAACTCTCGTCTGTGAGGGCGATATCACTGAGATCGGCTTCGAGGCTTTCAGCTATTGCCGCTCTCTTTCTAAGCTATCTGTGGGCAATTCGCTAAAAACTATCAAAAGCTATGCTTTCAGAGACTGCACAAGACTTACTTCATTCTCTCTCCCTGATTCAATTGAATCTGTCGAACCCCATGCCTTTGAGAATTGTTCGCTCCAAGTCGATCTTTCCGAAAAAATCTCTTCCGGTCTCGATCAGAATATCATTCCTTCTGATTATTCCAATACCGCTGATAATGTAAAGTCGTATATCGTAGAAAACAGCTCAGGCTTTGAGTTTATCGCAGCTAATGACAATAAGTACATAACTGTTGAACAGCACAGCGCTGACGGTGAACTTGCTTCTTCTAAAAGACTGGATTTCGAGCTTCCTCTCTTCGGCGGCGTTTACTGCGGCGCTAAGTATAACTTCATCATCTTCGGTACAACTAATTATCAGGAAAAAGAATCCGATGAGGTCTACAGAGTGGTTAAATACAGCAAGCAATGGGATAAACTTGATTATTGCTCTGTCTCAGGCGCTGATACTATCCTACCGTTCGACGGCGGTTCTTTAAGATGCAGCGAATATAATGACACGCTGTTTGTACATACCTCACGGCTTATGTATACCACTGAGGACGGATTCAATCACCAGTCAAGCTTCACTTTCTCTGTCAATGAGGACAAGATGACTTCTAATATCAACCAGAACGTCTACTCAAGCCACTCTTTTGACCAGTATGTCATGTCCGATAAGGACGGCACTTTCTATGCTGACCTGGGTGACGCATTTCCTCGTTCTGTCGTTGTTCAGACTCAGGACGGTCAGCAGTATGATGCCCTGACTATCCTCGGCTCCGCTGGTGATAATACAACCGGCGTTTCCCTCGGCGGTTTTGAACTAACTGATAACAGCTGTGTGATCGCTGGCAATTCAATAAATCAGACCGGTGAATTTGACCCCTCCGGTAAAAGAAATATCTTCGTCTACTTTGTTGATAAATCTCTTCGCTCTAAAAGCGGTGTTTGGCTCACTGACTATCATAAAGATTCCGACAGCAAAAGAGTTCTTACACCTAAACTCGTAAAATCATCCAACAGCAGTACCCTCTATGTTCTTTGGGAAGAGTATGATGAGTCCTCCCGTCAGCGTACTACTAAGGCTGCAAAGCTCTCCGCAGACGGTACTTTTGATAAGAATAATATCAAGACCCTCAGTGATACTCCCCTTTCAGACTGTCAGCCTGTTTTCACTGATGACGGCTGTATCGCCTGGTTTAATGTGGAAAAAGACGGCGGCAGCTCTAAGCTTATTAAGCTCAACGCTGAGGAAACCTTTAATAATTCAGGAACAGTAACTACTGCTGCATCTACTTCATCTTCACTCCAGAAAACTACTACTACTGCTACCACCACTTCTGCTGTTACAACCACAACCGCTGAAACTCCTGACCTCGATTCAGTTGTGTATAATTTCTCCGGTCTCGATACTGCCGAAGATGAAACCTTATACTTCGAGATCTCTCAGTCAACCGGATATATCCACTCCGCTAAAATCTACTATACCAACAGCGACGGAGTTTCTGATGCTATGATCTACAGCAGCATCTTTTCAAACTTTCTTGATGCTCCCGGAAGCAGGGTCATTGAATTCACCGCCCCTTGTTATGTCGATTCCCTCGACCTTTGCCTTGAATTCTCCGGCTCTCTCCCAGATGCTGACGTTTCTTTCACCGAAATCGTCACTGCCACCGCCTCGACTTCTTCTACAACTACCACCACTACTGCTGTTGTTCCCGGTTTCTTGCCCGGCGATGCTAACTGCGACGGATTTGTTCGTATAGGCGATGCGGTCGCTGTTCTTCAGCATATCGCTAATATAGATAAATATGAGCTTTCTCCCCAGGGTTACATCAACGGCGATGTTGACGGTATTAAAGGTATCTCTCCAAGAGATGCTTTAGAAATTATATTTATGGCATTGTAATTTCAGATGTAATATGCAAAAAAATTGGCTGCATGACTAATTGTTCATGCAGCCTTTTTTTAGGTTTTATTTAAAGTATTAGTTCTGATATACTGAATCAATTTTCAGATATTCCTCAAGCGTGAGATAAGGATCGCCTACCTCATTAGCCTTTTCCCTTATTTTCTGAGCGTTCTCTATTCCTACATAACGAATATGCCATGGCTCATACTTATATCCAGTAATTTCCTGTTTTCCCTGAGGATAACGCAGTATGAATCCATATTCATTGCAGTGCGCTTCTATCCACAACGCCTCCGGTGTTCCTATGAAGCTGTCGTCAATTATATTTACATCAATCGCCATTCCTGTCTGATGCTCGGAATGTCCCGGACGTGCAGAGAATGTATCCGCTGTTGACTGACCATAAATCGAACAGTAATTATTGTAAATCTGGCTCTGATATTCGTATGAACGGAATCCTGATGAAAGATATATATTTATTCCGTCATTAGCTGCACCCTGGACAAGATTGTTGAATGCTGCTTGTGTCTCTGGTGTAAGTCCGCCGGGATTGTAGTCAGCCGGCAGCGAATATGTCTTATTTGCTATAAGCATTCCCTGAATATAGGTCAAGCCGTCATCTGCTGCTACTACTGTGACCTTTACTTCTGCCTTCTGTTCAGGCTTATCCTTTAAAGATATCGTTACAACACAGTTACCCTCGCTTTTGCCAGTTATATGTCCATATTCATCAACTACTGCTACATTTTCATTTGATGTAGTCCATACTTCCTGCAAGCCCTGAACGCTGAGTATAGGTGTTTTTGTTCCGCCCACTGATACTGTTATATCATAAGAATCAAGGGTGAATTCAGGGGTGACAGATGATGTCGTTTCAGTTGAAGCAACTGTTGTTACTGCTGTGGTTTCAGTCACAGTACCTGAAACAAATGTAGCTGTATCAGTGCTGGCTGCCGGATCAGCAGCAGCTTCTGTAACAGCTGGAGCTGCTGCTTCCTGAGCCGCAGTCGTACTTTCAGTCGAAACCGGTGCGTTATTATCAGCAGAGCCGCCGCCTACATTGCTTCCGCAGGAAGTTGCAGCAGAGAGAACTGCCAACACAGTGAACATTGATGTCATTCTTTTAAAACTGTTCATTATAATCATCTCCAAAAAATCAGGATATTCTTCCTATCTATATTAATTATATCACTTTGATTACAGTTTGTAAAGCCTTTTTTCAGCAAATTATTACATTATGTGTATTTTTGTATATTTGTGATAATTTGTTATAAAACGGTTACCTATGGATAACAAATATTAATTACAAATATCAACATCATGGTTATTATGCTATAATTATTCAGCTTAATAAATTGGATTTTTGTGCAGATAAGCAAATAATATGTTGCGCCGCTCGCATTCCTTGACATTTGTCAGTGCATAAGATATAATTAATGCTGTTAGAGGTAACAAACATTATAAATATGGAGGTACTATGAGCGTTGTAATCGTTGGCGGAAATGACTGCATGATCAGAAAATATAAAGAGATTTGTCAGGAGTTTAAATGCTCCGCTAAAGTCTTTACACATATGAAAACTGACCTGAAAAAACAGATCGGTACTCCCGATCTTCTGGTTCTGTTCACCGGCACTATGTCCCATAAAATGGCAAGATGTGCTATAAATGAAACTAAAAATCTTTCGACCCGTGTGGAACGCTCCCATTCCAGCTCCGCTTCTGCACTGAAAAACATCCTCGAAACTCACATCAGGAGGTCTTGAAAATGCCATATGAGCTTGTTGTTAAACACTGCTCTCCTACTCTTGCAGGTCTGAAAACCGGCAATATGTTCACTTGCAGCTATGATGATAAAAAATCTCTTCTCTGTGATATCTGTGTGCTGAACAAGCTGCTCGGCAAGAAAGGTCTCAGAGTTATTCCCTTAAAATTCAGCGAAGATAAGGCTCTGATTTACGTTTTCCGCCCTGATAAGCTGGATTCTGACCTCAGATCCCCAGAGGCTGAAATTGTCCTGAAAAAAATCGGCTACAGCTGCAAAAGTACCGGTTCATGTATCAATGACCTGAAAAAAAGACTTCTCAGCTGTAAGGACTTTCCCCATGAAATCGGTCTTTTTCTCGGTTATCCGCCGGAAGATGTCAACGGTTTTATCGAGAAGCGACAGTGCAAGCTCACCGGCTTCTGGAAAGTTTACGGTGATGCCGAAAAAGCTGAAAAAATCTTCGCAAGCTATAGAAAATGTATGAAAGTTTACTACAACTGCTGGTGTGGAGGCTGTCCCCTCGAAAAATTGGCGGTTGCTGCATATAGCTGAAATTTCTTGTTTTCCTCCCATTCCTGTTGCTCTGTCGGGTTGCTGCCCGGCAGATTTTTTTATGGACTTTGTATGAATCTTATCACTGAGTTATATATCTCAACTACAGCCTGTCTGTTAAACTCTACCGCTGAATTTGAAAGCTTTTCCATGTTAACTCTATTTGCCAGAGTTTCACCTGTGCATCCGGAAATTTCAGCACTTAGCTCCGGTGCCATAGCTTTGTAAACCTTCATCAGTTCTGTTGAAGCAAGTTCTCCATGATCACAGCCAAGAATCTCATATATCGTCCTAAGCTCCTGTCTTCTTCCTGATTTTTCGGCAAATTCAAGGGCTTTGATCAAACATATCGCTACTGCCTGTCCATGACGAATATTATAGTCAGTTGTCAGCGTATAGCTCATTGCATGACCGACTGATGTCTTTGTCACTGCGATCGCTCTGCCGGCATAGTATGAAGCCTTGAAAATATCCTCAAATACCGCCTCATTTCCCTTGATATACTCCTCGTAATTCCCTAATATCAGCTTTACTGAGCTATCTGCATATTTCTTGCTCTCAGCAGTGGATCTGCCCGTCATGAGACTCTCTATAGAATGACACAGCGCATCAAGAAGTGATACCTTTTTTTGCTGCGGACTCAGACTTTTCAGCAGCTCTGAACACAGTATTATCTCCTCCGGATACAGCTCAGGAGCGCTGAGCGATACTTTTTTGCCGTCAATTATAACTACTGAATACGGTGTCGCTTCACTTCCGGAACCAGCGGTTGTGGGTATAGCAATGTGAGGCAGTGAAAGCTTATTTGAACGATATTTCACCGCTTTTGCCGTATCCATTGCGCTGCCGCCGCCTATCGAAATTATCATATCACAGTCGCTTTGAGTGAATTTTGTCAGCGCATCTGTTACGCTTTCTTCCGTGGGATTTTCTCTTACACCAGTATATTTCACTGCCCGGCAGTCAAGACTGTCAATGTAATTATCTGTAACGCTGCCGCAAAGATGCCTTCCCATTATCACAAACGGCTTCCTTGCATTATACTTTTTTATCAGCTCTTCAAGCGCTGTCATGCTGTTGTAAACATTATTTTCCATACCGCTACCTCATAATTTTATTCAACGTTTCAATAAGTATTTCATTTTCGTGTGCTGTTCTTACTGCTGTCCTGTGCCACATCTCAGACAGCCCTGAATAATTAGCGCAATTTCGTACTAAAATTCCGTATCCAAGCAATTTTTCATACAGCGGGACTTCACTCTTGAACAGTATATAATTTGCCCTTGAAGGACATACCAGAAAGCCTGATTCTTTAAGCTTTTCAGTAAGTTTTTCTCTTTCATGAGATATCAGCTCCACTGCTTTTTTTATGTATTCAATTTCTTCAAGCGCTGCTGTTCCTGCTGTCTGTGCCGCTGTAGATACACTCCAGAACTGATCTCTTTCCTGTACGTCATGAGCTGTGGAAGTTCTTCCAAATATGGCATAACCAAGCCTTAAACCAGCCATTGCATAGGTTTTGGTGAAAGCTTTGAGAATTATCATTTCAGGAAATAAATAGCTCTCTGCATAGTATTCATAAGTACAGTCAGTCAATTCGATAAAGCATTCGTCAATCAATAAATTGATATTGAATTGTCTGCATTTCCCTGCTATTTTTTTCAGCAGCTCTGGTCTTATCATTCTTCCTGTCGGATTGTTCGGACTGCATAATATCACCATATCAACGTCCTCAGCAATATAGTCCAAAAAATCTGATCTAATATCAAAACTGTCTTCTTCATAAAGCTGATATTCAATTATATTGCTGCCAATCTGCTGCAAAGCTTTTTTGTATTCAGAAAATGTCGGCGAAAGAATTACTGCTTTTTTTGGCTTTAAAGCTGCCGTTATCCTATAGATCAGATCCGCTGCACCATTACCGCAGACTATATTCTCTGCTGGTATATTTTCTTTTTCTGCAAGCTTTTCTCTCAGCTTCCTGCAATACGGGTCAGGGTATTTCTCCCAGTTTTCACTGTCCCTGATCACCGCCTGTTTTACTCCCAACGGCATTCCAAGAGGATTAATATTTGCCGAAAAATCGAGATAGATCTCCTCCAGATTTATGTTTCCTCCATGTTCAGGTATCTTCATCCGAAAATCCCCCAGATCATTACTGCCCTTATTCCACAGGCTATGAGCAGTGTTATTATCGCTGATGTATACATTAATTTATTCGCACGTTTTATATCTTCATTTTCAACTTCACGAACCGGGTCGCCTATATATTCTTTTTTGTGCAGTTTTCCAAAATAATACGCATCTCCCGCAAGCTGTATCCCCAGCGCACCGGCACATACCGACTCCGTTTGTGCAGAGTTTGGACTTGCATGCTTTCTGCGGTCACGCTTCCATATCCTGTATGCACTCTTGCTGTCATAGCTGAGGATCCTGGCTGAAAATATCATTATCAGTGCCGTCAGCCTCGACGGGATATAATTCAGAACATCATCAAGCTTTGCCGAAAAATAGCCTATTTCACCATATTTTTCATTCTTGTAGCCTATCATGGAATCCATGGTATTTACAGCTTTGTATAAGAAACCAGCCGATGCTCCGCCTGCACCTATGTACAAAAGCGGTGCCGTAACTCCGTCTGATGTATTCTCAGCTACAGTTTCAACTGCCGCTTTGATTATTCCCTTTCTGTCCAGCACATCTGTGTCACGTCCAACGATCATGGAAACCGCTTTTCTTGCACCTTCTGTGTCGGAATTTTGTATCGCACTGTATACCTTCATGCTCTCGTCTTTCAGACATTTTGCCGCAATCAGATAAAACACCATTATCGTTTCAGCTATAATTCCTGCAAAAATATTGATTCTGTAGCACAACAGTAAAATTCCCAAAGGTACTACAGTCGAGGCAAAAAGAACTGTCAATGACAAAAAAACTCCCCCGGTTCTGAGGTGCTTAGAAAAATGAATTCGTACAAATTTTTCAAGCTTTGCAATGAGCGTACCTATCAGCCTTATCGGATGCGGAAGACTGTATGGGTCACCAATAGCCGCATCAAGCAAAAATCCTGCTGCGATTGGTATCAGTCCAATAATGTATTTCATATTTTCTCCAGTATTATTAGTTTTTCTCCGTCAAATTCGGTTTTCCAGCCTGACCCGTTTTTAACCTGCCAGTCATAAAAATCCTTGTGAGGCTGGGCATATTTTTCCAGCACAGACATTATAGTTCCGCCGTGTACGATCAGCGAAATGTTGCGATATTCAGGGATTTCTTCCAGCATTCTTTCAAACTCTGCCAGACACCTTCTGCGAAAGTCCAACGGTGATTCTCCGCCAGGAAACGCAAGCTTCCCTCCGCTGTCTATCCATTTCTGATAATACTCATCACCATTCAGGTCGATGTAGTTTTTTCCCTCAAAACCGCCAAAATCACACTCTCTAAAGTTTTCATATACTTTGATCTCTTTCGCCGGATAGATCAGCTTTGCAGTTTCAATGCAGCGCCGCATCGGACTTGAAATAACTATATCACATTCGGGATATCTTTTACTTTTTATTATCCCTATCCCGTTTTCGCACAACGGTTCATCTGTCCTGCCAATATAACGTTTTTCAGCATTCCCTGCTGTCATGCCATGCCGTATAAAGCTGATCTTCATTCTCATTCTCCTTTGATCAGCATTGGTATTCCACAGCATATCCTATATACTTTATCTGAATGCTCTGCTATGATCCTGCCGCATCTTCCTGCATTCTCACGCCACTGCCTGTCGCTTTTTTCAAGTGGAATTATTCCAGCGCCGATCTCATTGATTATCACTGCTGTATCAGGTGAGCGCCTGCAAAATTCCTCCGTAAATCCTAAAGGATCATGGTTTTCAGCTATCAGCCTTCTTACAAGCAGATGATATTCATTTACGCATATAGCTCCAAAAATCTCGTCAAACTCGCATTCTGAGCCGTTAACAAAACTGCTTCTGTCTGCCGAAAGCAGCTTCTCCGCAAATTCAATCTTGCCCTGATATGCACCGCCGGTTATCATTATCATCACCTGAATGCCTCCATTATCTTTACTGCAAATACTGCCGCAGCAAGTATTGCAAGCTCACATTTCTGCAAAAACCAGCCGTTAAGATCACCTGTAATTCCACCGTAAAAATGATACGACCACACCTTGTAATACTGGTACATCAGCAATGAATATCCCGTTACTGCAATTCCTGCAAGCGGCTGTATCACTGCTGTGATGAGCGCTCCGACTATCAACCATACCAAGAGAGTGATTTTTGTGCGCTCCTTATGTGCCGGTTCTGCAAAATCATACAGACTGCCGCTTTTTTTCGCACAAGTAAGTGTAACTGCTCCAAGTCCGCTCAATGAACGTGAAATGACATAACCAAATGCTATTATCCATATCTGCTTAACTGAGCTTACTTCTGCAAATAACGCTGTCTGTATTATAAAATATATAACAAGTCTTATCACTGCAAATGATCCAATATGAGGGTCTTTCATTATTTCAAGACGCTTTTCCCGATCAGCATATGAAGCGTTTGCATCTGATACATCACAGAATCCGTCAAGATGTATTCCGCCTGTCACGAATACCGGTATCGCTGCTGCTATGGCTGCAAACATAAAGCTGTTCAGTTCAAGCCACTGACTTGCCTTATGCCAAAATAGCAATATAATTCCAATTATTACACCTACCACCGGAAAATAACATAGAGCATACCGTCTGTTTTCTTCTTTCCATTCGATCTGCGGCACTGGTATTCTTGAATACATTGACAGTGCTGTTAATAATGACCTCAATTATCTGTTCACCCCTTAAGCTTTAATGGTATTCCATATACGCATTCATATACCTGATCTGACATCATTGCTGCTGCTCGGTTGATTTTTCCCAATATTTCCATGTATTTCATGGTCTCAGCTGAGTATTCTATTCCGTCACTGCTGACTTCACTTGTTACCGCTGCAAACAGTTCGCTCCTGCTTCTGAGATGTTCCAGTCCGGATATTATATTGTCGCCGGGGTCAATTATTCTTCCGCTGTCAAACATCTCATTCGCCGTCAGATTGCCGATACACTCCAGTAAAACCGCCTGTCCCTGTTCAATTTCTATGTGAGCAATATCGTTATATTTTTCTATGGTCTCAAAGCCTTTGCCGCTTCGCATTTTCTGATGAGCTTCAATTGCCCTGAATGCCTCGCTGCCATAAGGCTTCATCGCTGCAATATAATATTTCCTGCCCTTGAATTCACTGAATAAAGACTCTGCAAATGCCGATTTACCGCTCTTTGAGCCGCCTGTTACAAGTATCATCATTTCAGCTCTTTGTACCTCTCCATTCCCATATCTTCAAACCTGTGTGAACGGCTATACAGCGCAGCAGCTCCGTCCAGCAGCGGCAATAGCATTACTCCGCCTGTTCCTTCTCCAAGCCGCAAGCCTGCATTTATCACCGCTTTCAGTCCAAGATACTCTATTAGTCCCTTCGCAGCCGGTTCTTCAGATATGTGAGATGCTATCATATATTCTCTGCATTTTGGTGCAAGCTTATACGCTATGGCTGCTCCTGCTGCTGATATCAGTCCGTCAATCACTACCGGCAGCTGATATATCGCTCCTCCAAGAAATATCCCGGCTATTCCTGCAATGTCAAATCCGCCTATTTTTGCCAGAATATCTACTGCATCTTCCCGGTCAGGTGCGTTCACGCTGATCGCATGATCTATGACCTCAGCTTTACGCTTAAGTCCGGCAGAGGTTAACCCTGCACCTCGTCCTGCTGCGGTTTCAGGGCTTATTCCCAGCAGAACACAGGCTATTGCAGCTGCTGTGGTTGTGTTTCCGATACCCATTTCACCTGTTACAATTATCCCTGTGCCCTTTTCCTTTTCAGCTTTAACAAGATCAATTCCCGTCTGTATGCAAAGCTCAGCCTGCTTCCTTGTCATCGCTGCGCCATGATAAATATTATTTGTTCCATGTGCAACATTTTTCCTGAGAATGTTTTCGCTGTCAGCTTCACTGATCATACCAATATCTACCGCAATGACCTCGGCGTTGAAAGTGTCGGCAAGGATATTTATATTTGATGTTCCTCCGGCTATTGCTTCAGCGCATAGCTTTGTTACTTCCTGCGTGCTTTGAGATACGCCTTCCGCCACAACTCCGTTATCTGCACACATGACTATAACAGTCCGCCTTGATATATCAATATCCGGCGTTCCTTGTACAGCTGCTATTCTGCTTATTATCCTCTCAAATTCACCAAAACTGCCCAGCGGCTTCGCAATACTGTTCCAGCGCTCTTCTGCAAGCTTTTCACTGCGGCGGTCTGTTTCCCAAATCAGCTTTATCCTATCCATTGTCTTCACCATACCTGCTGCAAGCCTCTGTAAATCTGCCTGCGGTGTTTATATCTGAATAAAAATATATATGAGGAAAACCTGCATACATATTTTCAGTGCAGTGTCCGCATTCCCAGCTTCTTCCGTCCGGTTTGACAGCTTTCATCGCTTCGCCGGAGTTTGTGCTGTCCCAATAATGAAATTCATGCGCCGGCACTGACTCACCGTTTCTGAACAATAAACTGTCCTGATTTGCCTTAAGCTCAATATACCCAAATCTTCCAAGCCTATCAGTTTTATAGGCACTGCCTTTTATTACGCCTGACATTGGATATATCTGTCCGTCGTCAGCTTCAATGCTGTCATGCAGATACATGAATCCGCCGCATTCTGCAATTGTCGGAATTTCGCTGTATATCGCCGCTTTTATGCTCCGAAGCATTGATTTGTTACTGGAAAGCCTTTCTGCATAAAGCTCAGGATATCCGCCGGAAAGTATCAGTCCTTTTGAATCCTCCGGTATTTCTTCATCATTCAGCGGCGAGAAATATACAATTTCACAGCCAAGCTTTTTCAGCAGATCAATGTTCTCCCTGTAAATAAAACAAAACGCTTCGTCCTTAGCAGCTGCAACTCTTATTCCGTTGCATACGGGCTTTATTACCGGTCTTCTATACTCCGGATATGGCAGCTCTGCCAACTCTGAAATTCTTTCAATATCAATGTTTTTAGCTGCCAGTCTTCCAAGTTCATTGATTTTTTCTGATATATCATCAAGCTCAGCCGCTGTCACAAGTCCAAGATGCCTTGATTTAAAAGCTATTTCATTTTTCGGAAAATACCCTAAATATTCCGTTCCAAGCTCATGACAGATCTTTTTTGTATTTTCTATCAGCTTTGACGGCAGCCTGTTGAAAATAAATCCAGCTATATTATTCTCGCTGCGATAGGTCAGAAACCCCTTCATGACTGCTCCGATAGATTCGCCGATTCCCTGACAATTGACAATGAGTATAACTTTGGTTTCGGTTAGTTTTGAAAGCTCATATGCTGAGCCTTTTCCACCGTCATAAAATCCCATTGCTCCCTCTATTATCGAAATATCACTTCCACGGCTTCCATCTTCAAGCAGATATCTTATCATATCCCGTTCACAAAAAAATGAATCAAGATTGTGCGGTTCAGCTCCGGCAGATTTGTGAAACATTGGGTCAATATAATCAGGTCCGGATTTGAAGGCTGATACCCTTATTCCTCTGTCTGAATAAGCTTTCATCAATGCACAGGATATTGAAGTTTTTCCGCAGCCGCTGGATGTTCCGGCTATCATTATCCTCTTCATTTTCTTTGCCCCTTTATAATGAATACCGGATTCAGCGCCGTCAGCATTGTACTGCTTCCGGCTTTTTTTGTGCGTGTAACTGCGATCTGCACTATATCTGGCTCTGCACCGTTTTCTTCAAGTGTGCTTACTGCTGAATTGAGCGTTTCCAATGTAACAGCTGCAATCACGAGTTTTGCCTTTGGATTCTTTTCAAATACCAGCGCTATGATATCCTTCAATTTTCCCCCTGAGCCGCCTATGAACACCTTGTCCGGCACTGGCAGCTCAGTATTATCAGGAAGCTCAGGCAATCCGCAGTGAATCACTGAAACATTGTCACAGGAAAATTTCTGACAGTTTTTCTTTGTCAGCTCAACGGCTTCTTCCTTCTGATCAAAACTTATCACCCTTCCGCTGCTGCATCTGAGCGCCATTTCTACTGAAACTGAACCCGTTCCGCAGCCAATATCCCAGCATATTTCGTCCCTTGCGATCTCAAGCTTTGAAACCGCAATTGCTCTAACCTCTGCCTTTGTCATGGGAATCTTTTCTCTTATGAAGCTTTCATCATCAATTCCGCCGGGAATATATTTCTGCGGTGTTTCATTTTCAGTGTAAACCACTGACAGTCTGGTTATTTCTTCACAGTTGATCTCATCTGCTCTTCCGGATATGATCTTCTCTGTGGGATAACCCAGATCGCAGCCTGCCCAGACCATGCACTTTCCAAGTCCGTAATCTGTCAGTATTCTGCATATATTTCCGGCTGTATGCTTTCCGCCAAGAAGAAAAAAACACTGTTCATTCTGCAATACATTTACCGCAATATTCGCTTCTCTTCCGTGAAGACTTATAAACTTGCAGCGCTCCCAGCTTTTGCCGAGTTTATTTATAAAGTATACCGGCGAGGAGATGCCGCTTATGATGCTTACATCGTATCCTCTAAGCTTGTCTGCAAGTTTTTTTGCTCCGCTGAAAAAACCACAGTCCCCGGACATCAGAACTGCCGCAGTGCCGTATTGTGTCCCGGACAAGATTTTGAAAATATCATCTGTGCTGAAGCTGTTGTATACCGGCTTTTTCAAGTCAGTGAACGGCAAGGTCATTCTCTCTGCTCCTATCAGGATTTCTGACTGTCTTATCGCTTCACAGGCTTCACTGGTAAGAGTTGATTTTCCTTCCATTCCAATTCCTACAATGAATATCTTCAAGCTTTTATTCTCCTTCCTGTGACTTTTTCGATCAGTGATAATACTTCGGAAAAGCTTTTTCCTGAGTCTTCCGGTCTGGTAATTGTCAGCATCTCAATACCGCAAATTTCCGCTGCACTTGCCTTTTCAGGATAACCTCCGGCTGCTCCGCTTTCCTTTGTCAGGAGGATCTCTGCTCCGGATCTATTTATATGCTGGCTGTTCTTCTCAACTGAAAACGGTCCCTTTTCAAGTATCAGCTTATTTGCATCAAACCCAAGCGAACCGCAGTATTCAGCTGTTTTTTCTCTTGGAAGCGCTCTTATCCATACTCTGCCGTGATAATTATTTATAGCTCTCAGCTCCGGAAGCTCCTTGCTGCCAAGAGTGCTGAGAATGATCTTATCGCTCCTGTTTAGAATTTCAACAGCTTCTTTTACTGATCCTGCCCTAAGTCCAACGATCTCAGCTTTATCCCTTAAAAGACGTATATACTTCGTTCCAGTAGATTCACAAGCACTTCTGATGTTCTTTGTGACCTCAGCTGCATAGGGATGAGTGGCATCAATGACGAGAGTATAGTCTTTATCACGAAAAAGCTCAGTCATTTCACTGCCGCTGAGCCGTCCGGTATGAATGCTTAAAAAAGGCGAATCCGGCAGAACCTCTGCTCCCTGATTGGTAGCTACTGAAATATCTGCCTCTATACAGTTCTCCGCACAAAGCTCTGCCAGTTCCCTGCCCTCAGTTGTTCCGCCGAATATTATCAGCTCAGACATTTTTGTATCCTCTGGGAGTTACCATTCTGCCATTTATTATTTTTGTTTCGGAATTTCCTATGTAAACAGTTGTGAACATATCCGCCGGAAAATCTTTCAGCTCGTTCAGAGTCATAACTCCGCTCTCTTCACCTTCTCTGCCGATATTCCTTACATATCCGCATACAGTGTTTCCGCTGCGGTATTCAAGAATTATCTCACAGGCTTTTTTAAGATGATCAGGTCTTTTATGTGAAGCAGGATTATATAACACTATTGTCAGATCAGCTTCTGCTGCACATCGCAGTCTTTTCTCTATCTTATCGCCAGGCGTAAGAAGATCAGACAGGCTTATTACTGCAAAGTCATGGGTGAGCGGTGCGCCAAGAACCGCCCCTCCGCTCAGTGCTGCTGTAACTCCCGAAACCGGCTGTATTTCCACCTCCGGATATTTTGCTGAAAGTTCGTATGCAAGCCCTGCCATGCCGTAAACCGTACTGTCTCCGCTGCATATCAGCGAAATATTCTTCCCAGATGCAGCCATTTCAAGAGCAAGCTTTACCCTTTCCTTTTCCTGCCGCATACCAGTAGTGTGAAACTCCTTTTCCGGGAAATATTTCTTCATCAGCTCTGCATATACCGTATATCCAACAACTGCATCACTGCTTTTTATAGCATTTTCAGCTTCATGCGTCATGTTTTCATAACTGCCGCAGCCAAATCCTACAACGTAAAGCTTCATAGCATTTTCCTTTCAAAATCTATTATGATGTTTTTTTCTGCTGCTGCAACTGTTACACCGTTATATACCGTTTTTCTCATTATTATTCTGTCTCCGCCGCAGGCTATCGCACTTCGCTCGCATACATTATCACAGCCTGTGACTGATCTGACATATTCTGATGATGTGAAGCTTCCCTTGACTGAGTTAAGCTCATCAGCTGTATAAAATGTTATCGGCATATTATTTTTTCTGCAAAAGCTTAATAAGCCCTTTTCTCCGGCTTTAAGATCAATGCTTCCAGCTATGGCTACTCTCTCAACAGATATATTGCTCTGTTTCAGACTACTGAAAACAGCTGCGGATATATTCTCCTCTGTGCTGTTTTTTTTGCAGCCTATGCCAAGAGCAATGTTTTTCGGAATCAGGTGCAGTGTAACTGAAAATGGCTTAATTTCGATGTTTTCACCAATATATATTCCCGTCCGGCATTTACCGTTTACTGCTATTTCATCTGAAATATTTATGCAGGGATAGTCTGACACCAATCCGATCATTTCTCCTTCCAGCACTGCTGCGGCAATTTCCTTAGCTGCCAGAAGATCAGTTATTATCAGACCGTTGGCTTCAGCAAAGCTGTCCGGTGAAAAACTTCCGCCAATATCAGTTGCAGTTGTGATGACCGGCTCTGCTCCAATTATTTCTGCTATGACCGCTGTTAGCTCATTCGCCTTTCCAAGATGACCGGAAAGAAGCGATATTGCGTGCTTTCCACAGTCATCAGCAACAATGACTGCCGGATCATCTGCTTTCGATCTTATGTTTGGCGCTATCGCTCTCACAGCTATCCCACAGGCACAGATGAATACAAGAGAATCATATCTGAAAAATATTTTACCTATAAGTTCACTGAGCTTGCTGAAATCTGCCGCTCCTTCATCTGTGTGCTTATAAAAACAATACCTGTCTGCTGTGAATTTTTCTCTCAATCCAACGCTAAGACTTTCAGATAATCTGCGTCCTTTTTCTGTTACAGATATAACGGCGATTTTCATTTTTCTGCCTTTCTGAATTCTGTTTCAAACTCAGGATCATAGAGCTTTGACAATGAATACTCATCACCTAAAAAATTACCAACTGTTATCAGTGCTGTTTTTCTGATACCATTTTTT
>CAMNFW010000013.1 GCA_946537565.1 uncultured Ruminococcus sp.
TGTTACGCTGTTTCCGTGCAATGAATGTGCGAAGGCGATAATTCAATCCGGCATAAAAAGGGTAGTTTACTACAACAACAAATACAAAGGGACAGAGAGTGTTATAGCCTCTGAGCTGCTGTTCAAGAAATGCGGAGTTGAATACACAGCCTATAAACCAAGCGGAAAGAAGATAATTCTCGGAATGTAGCGCAGGTTTATAAAGCTGATGATAATAATAAAAGAAAAAACTCATAAAGAAGCCGGAACTTCCTTATGAGTTTTTTTCTGTGTTAAAAAGAATGGGGCGATAAAGTGTTCATTCTGATTTCAGATATTTTGAAAGTTTTTTCTTACGTTTTTGTTCATACATCACCTTATCGGCTTCAGTTACAAAGCGGAAGATATTATCGCCTGTTTTCGGCACAGCGATAACATAGCCGAGACTTGCACTGAGGACGAAGGGGTTTTTCATGCTCTCATTTATCTGGGTGATATTTTTTTCAATTCTGTCTGTAAGGTCGGCAGCAGATTTTTTAGTTGGCTCAGCGGCAAAGACGATGAACTCATCACCGCCGAAGCGGCAGAAGATCTCGTTATTTTTGCAGGACTGACACAGCACATCAGCGATACATTTTATGGCATTATCACCGATATCGTGACCATAGGTATCATTAATAACCTTAAGGCCGTCCAGGTCGATGAACATGAGCATTACGGGGAGATGTTCCTCGACGCATTTGTTATAGATAAGATCAGTAGCCTGAACGAAGCCGTTTCGGTTATAGATACCGGCGAAGGTATCCTGAGCATAGAGCTTGCCGAGGCGTTTCACGGCATAGTCGAGACAAATGAGCTTGCGGAGGTTTTCCAGTGAATTGCTGATATTAATGCACCAGGACTGGAACATAGAGTTATGGAGCGGGACTTTGCTGTTGAGAATAACCATATAGCCGAGGCAGCGTTCACCGAAGTGGAGTGGGATAGTGTAATAGAATTTTCCGGCTTCACCGTCCAAAGCTATATCCGGCAGGATATCAGCGGAACGGAGATTGTCGATCTGATAGAATACGCCTTTTTTATAGGCAATGGGGACGATCATATTCTCGGTATAATTCTTGGGTATTTCGCTGTCCTCGCTGGAGAGTGTACTTTTTCTCTCATCGAATACCTCGGAGTCCCAGTTATCGCAGAGGCAGAAATAGAATTCCTCTGGGTTCATATTAATAACGAACTGTTTAAGGGAGCCGATATATTCCTCGAAGGTATTGCAGGCGAGGAGGTCACAGGAGAGCTTATTAAGCTCGGTCATATAGGTGTTAGAGCTTTCATATTTTCTGTAGTTTGTATAATTCAGCACCTTGAAAGCCTGGATATCCACATCAGCATTTCCGCAGCAGCCGCAGCTTTCGGTGAAGCGGGTAGACATATCGAGGGTGATGCTGCGTTCCTGATCGATGTTATTGAAAACATTGTACAGCATTTTGCAGGCGAGCTGACCGGAAAGAGCGAGGGGACGTTCAACGGTAGTCAGTTCGATCTGGTAGTTATGGTTGTTGTAGGTATTGTCGAAGCCGGAGACAGCGATCTCTCCGGGAACTTTATAACCGGCGGCAAACAGGCGGTTTATAGCGGTTGCAGCCATAACATCGTTAGCACAGATTATAGCTTCGGGCATAAAAGGGGTACACTTAAGGAAATATTCCACAGCAGCTTTGCCGGCTGGGGCACGGAAGTCACCGTAATAGATGCGGTTAGGTTCAATAGAAAGCCCGTGTTCGTCGAGAACTTCGAGGAAAGCGCTGAGACGGTCAGCACTTTCGGGGTTATTAGCGGGACCGGAAATATAATTAAACTTAGTAAAGCCGTGAACATTGATAAAATGTTCAGTTATCTTTCGCATAGCGGTTTTGTTGTCGATACCGATATGGAGCATATCCTTTATATCATTATCAATGCTGACCGCAGGGATACCGGCAGCTCTTATCCTGCTGATAATATCATCGACAGCAGGCTGGTAGTCAATGGTGTTTGTAAGGAGTACAGCACCGTCGAATTCTGAGAAATCAGGCAGGCGGAAAATATTAAGCTCACCGGAATCGTGAGTAGGGTTGCCCATAGTACCGCTGAAAGAAGCAAAAACAACAAAATCCAATGAGCATTCTTTAGCAGAAGATGCTATGCCGTTAAGTATACTGCTCTGATATGTTTCGTTGATACCTGCAACTATTATTGCGATCTTATGTTTGGTCAAAGTCATCTCACGCTCCTTATACTGGATTTAGGTAAAGATAGAAAAATTATACAAATAATAATATTTTGGGTATAAAATACAATAAATTAGGATTATATTGCTCTGCGCAAGAACCATATTGAAAAAATGGCGGTACATCAGAGCATAAAAGGTCTATTATCAATATTATACAATAAAACTCAGAAAAAATCAATATATTTCTGCAAATAATATTCTTTAGTCATATTTACATTTTATTCACATTTATATTCCGGGCAGTATTATTACGCAATATAATACAATTCGTTCATTTTCACTTTAAATGGCTATAAATCCAAAAAAGATTGAAATATACAGGGGGAAATTCGTCATCATGACGAAAATTTAATGAATCATTTTGTCGATATTGACAATTGACGAAAAAATGGTATACTTAATAGTAGAAGATAACAAAAAAAGGTTCAAAAACTAACAGGCGGAAAATTCCGGCGTTTTCGTGGGATTTACTGTCAGAGCTGCGGAGGGAAAAGAATGAAAAATATCTGGCATGACATAAGTCCGAAGAGGATACATCCGGATCACTTTTATGCAGTTATCGAAATCGGAAAAGGCAGCAAGATAAAGTATGAGCTGGACAAGGAGACAGGTTTGATAAAAATGGATCGTATCCTTTATACCTCAACTCATTATCCTTCAAATTACGGATTTATACCCCGTACCTATTCTGATGATAACGATCCGCTGGATGTGCTGGTGCTTTGTTCGGAGAAGCTTATGCCGCTTACGCTGGTCAAGTGTTACCCTATCGGTGTAATAAGAATGCTTGACAACGGACACCGTGACGATAAGATCATTGCAGTGCCTTTTGACGATCCGAATTACAATATGTATATGGATATCGAGCAGCTGCCGAAGCACGTTTTCGATGAGATGACCCACTTCTTCACCGTGTACAAGGAACTTGAAAACAAAACCACAGTCGTAAATGAGGTCGAACACGCAGATGTTGCTAAGGAAATAATAGCACATGATATAGATAACTATATCGAAAACTTCTGCAAATAGGCGGTCATTGACTTGCCTCCATAACTGTAATGACTGAAGCCGGCAGGATCAAAGCAAAACAGCCGGAGAGAAGTATTTGTCTGCTTGGACAAGTTCAAAGGTAATCTGAAAGGGAAAGGAATTTTTTTATGACAGCTTCAAGTGAAAATTTATTCAGCACAGAGTCAAGTGCAGCACCTATCGGAATAATTGCGATGAAGGGAACTGAGGAGATCTCAGCCAAGATCGACAATTATCTGGTAAACTGGGCAAAGGTTGCCGGCTATGATATTGATACCTTCCTCATTGAGAGTGAATGCCCCCGTTTTGCATCCGGCGACGGAAAGGGTCTTATCAAGTCAACTGTAAGAGGAAAGGACCTTTTTATAGTGATTGATGTAGGCAACTATAACTGCAAGTATACCTATTTCGGCAACGAGAACTCAATGTCTCCCGACGATCACTATCAGGATCTTAAGAGGATCATTCAGGCAGTGGGAGGAAAAGCAAGAAGAATAAATGTCATAATGCCGATACTTTACGGCGGAAGACAGCATAGAAGAACCTACCGTGAGTCTCTGGACTGTGCCTGTGCGCTTCAGGAGCTGGAGGCAATGGGCGTATCAAATATCGTGACCTTTGATGCTCATGATCCGAGAGTGCAGAACGCTGTACCGCTTATGGGATTTGACAATGTAATGCCCACATATCAGGTTCTTAAGACAATACTCAAGGAGATCAAGGACATCGACCTGACTAAGGAGAAGTTCATGGTCGTATCCCCTGACGAGGGCGCACTTAACAGAAATATGTACTATGCGTCTGTACTTGGCGTAGAAATGGGAATGTTCTATAAGAGAAGAGATTATTCCACAATTGTCAACGGCAGAAACCCGATCGTTGCCCATGAGTATCTTGGAAATCCTGTAGAAGGAAAGGACATATTTGTAGCAGACGATATAATATCTTCCGGCGAGTCCATGCTTGACCTGGCATATGCTCTTAAGGAAAAGAAGGCAGGACGAATCCTGACATATGCGACCTATGCAATTTTCACAAATGGTCTGGAGAAATTCGACAAGGCATATGAGGACGGAGTTATCAGCGGAGTTCTTGGTACAAACCTGACCTACAGATCACCTGAGCTGCTGAGCAGACCCTGGTTCCACGAGGTAGATGTTTCAAAGTATATTGCATATTTCATTGAAGCTATCAACCATGAGGTTTCGGTCAGCAAGATCCTTGACCCTCACGCTAAGATAGATGCACTTCTTAAGAAATACGGAATGAAGTAAAAAAAACGGCGGCAGTCCACAACGGGCTGCCGTTTTTGTATTATAAATATGAAAGCGTCTGACACTGATACTGAACTCACATAAACTGTCTCATTTGCTGAGAGAGCTTTTCTTCAGCGGAAATAAGACGTTTTGCGATATCCTTTGAACGTTCGTCAGCGGCTTTATACTGGTTCATATATCGGCTGAGGGATTTGATGCCCATATTGCAGCCGTCTATCATAAGCTCAGCGATCTTACCGTCAGAGCCGTTGAATTTAAGCTCGATGTTAGTTTTCAGCCATGACATACCTTTTGCAATGGGATCGGGTTCTTTACCGTTGTCACTGTAGTCAGCGAGGACGGTGTCCAGATCATTTTTCAGGCTTTGGTTCTCGGACATACTGTCATTGAGAAGTCTTTTCAGCTCAATATCGGAAGCATAGTCCATGACCTCATTTATAGAGGACAAACCCATTTGGATGCCTGAATCACATTCACGCAAAAGCTTTATGGTATCCTGTTCCACCATAGTTATCAGCTCCTTTCGTGAATAGTATGACCTGAAAAGGAGATATTATGCAAAAAGCTCCCTCTTGTCTGAATTGTTAAAGTTTCAGATAAGAGGGAGAATATAGTATTTTTATTATAAAAATATCAGCTCAGATGACCGCAGCTTTGAAAAAGATCAAAGCATTGAAGCACGAAGCTCTTCGCCGGAGAGTTTTGAGAGATAAGCCGGTGGAACATCGAAAGCAGTTTTACAGCCTGTTGCGCCTTCATTTTTCATTCTGTTGAGGGCACGGGCGAAGCAGATGAGAACGCTGGCAGTGAATTCAGGATTGGATTCAAGCTTAAGTGAATACTCGATCATCTGGTGAGTTTTTTCGCCGTCACCGGTGAGACCGCTTCTCATAACGAAACCGCCGTGAGGCATTGAATTATGCTGAGCGTTGAATTCTTCTTCAGAGATGAAATTTACGGTAGTATCATATTCATCGAAGTAATTTTTCATAGTTTTGATAGACTCTTCGATTTTAGCCAGATCAGCGCCTTCCTCAGGAACGACATAGCATTCTCTGAGGTGTTTCTGACGGGTAGTGAGTTCAGGCTGGCTGCCGGAACGAACAGCATCCATAGCAGCTTCAATGGGAACGGTGTACTGAATTCCACGCTTAACACCTTCAACACGGCGGATAGCATCGGAATGACCCTGACTTACGCCCTTGCCCCAGAAGGTATAGCTTTTGCCGTTAGGGAGGATAGATTCAGCATAGAGTCTGTTCAGAGAGAAGAGACCGGGATCCCAGCCGAGGGAAATAAATGCAAGGTGACCGCTGTCTTTAGCAGCCTTGTCAACGTTTGCGAAATGCTCAGGTATACGAGCGTGAGTATCGAAGCTGTCGATAACGTTGAAATACTGAGCCAGCTCCGGGGTCTGTTTAGGAAGGTCAGTTGCACTGCCTCCGCAGATTATCATAACGTCGATATCTCCGGTCATATTCTTAGCATCTTCCAGCTTGAAAACCTTAGCGCCCTCAGTGAGAGGCTTAACAGAAGATGGGTCACGGCGTGTGAAAATGCCTGCCAGCTCCATGTCATCATTCTGTCTGATTGCCAGTTCAACGCCTTTTCCGAGATTGCCGTAACCGGCTATTCCTATTCTTACCTTGCTCATTGGTTTTAACCTCCTACAAATAATCAATTAGTTTATCCATAAATAAAATATGTAAAGTAACACCTGATGTCATTGAAATGAATCTGTCAGCATTTCCGGTGAAATATTAGTGCAGCAGCGAGTCTTATTCAATACTCATATAAGCATCTGCATATCGTAAAGACCGGCAGGCTTGTCCTTAAGGAAAACAGCGGCATTTATAGAACCCTCAGCGAAAACAGTTTTAGATGCAGCACTGTGGGAGAGGGTAATTACCTCATCGTGACCGGCGAAGATAACGTCATGTTCACCGACGATAGTGCCGCCTCTGATAGCGTGCATACCGATCTCAGACTTTTCACGTTTCTGACGGCGTGAATGTCTGTCATATACAAAGTGCTTTGAATTGTCGAGGGTTTCGTTAATAGCATTTGCCAGCATGATAGCGGTGCCGCTGGGAGCGTCTATTTTCTGGTTGTGGTGTTTTTCGACAATTTCGATATCGAACTGACTGCCGAGTACCTCAGCGGCTTTTTTAGCGAGGTTTACCAGCAGATTGATACCCAGAGACATATTGAACGTAAAGAATACAGGGATCTGTTCAGCGGCGTTTTTGATCTGCTGGATCTGCTCATCGCTGTATCCGGTAGAAGCTACAACGATAGGGGTGCCGGTGGAGAGACAGTATTCAAGCAGACCGTCAAGAGAAGCCGGGTTAGAGAAGTCGATGATAACGTCGGGTTTTTCGGGCAGCTGAGAGGGAGAAGCAACAATGGGAAAATCTGCATACTGCTCAGTGAAGATGTCGATACCGGCGATGACCTTGCAGTCATCACGCTCCTGGACGCAGCTGTAAATGGTTTTGCCCATTTTTCCGTTGGCACCGCAAATAGCGATATTAGTCATAAGAATACACTTCCTTTCTGTTTTACAGCAGCCGCACGGCTTTGATACACACCGTGCGGCAATAATAATTATTTTAAAAGACCGTGATTTTCCAGTGCAGCTCTGAGGACAGCCTTATGCTCGTCACTCATTTCGCACAGGGGCATACGGCAGGGACCGACATCAGTTCCCATCATATTAACAGCTTCTTTTACAGGGATAGGATTGACCTCAATGAACAGAGCATTGATAAGGTCGAGATAATCCAGCTGGAGCTTTGAAGCGGCAGCGAAATCGTTGTCGAGGCAAAGCTGAGCCATCTGGTGTGTCTCCTTGGGGATAACGTGGGAAAGAACGGAGATTACGCCTTTTCCGCCCAGAGACATGATAGGCACGATCATATCATCGTTGCCGCTGTAGACATCAATATCATCGCCGCACTCAGCGATGAGCTTAGCGGTGTAGCTGATATTGCCGCTGGCTTCTTTGATAGCGGCGATATTCTTGAGTTTAGCCAGCTCCTTAACGGTGGAGATATCGAAGCCCATACCTGTTCTTCCGGGGATATTATAGAGAATGATAGGTATATTCACAGCATCAGCAACAGCCTTGCAGTGGAGATAAAGACCCTTCTGAGTAGTTTTGTTATAATATGGGGTAACGATGAGGAGAGCGTCAGCACCGACAGCCTCAGCCTCCTTGGAAAGCTCAACGGCATAGCGGGTGTCATTGCTTCCGGTACCGGCGATAACGGGAACTCTGCCTGCTGCTTTCTCGACAGCGTATCTGATACATTCGATATGTTCCTCATCGGTCATGGTAGAAGCCTCACCGGTCGTACCGCAGATAACAATAGCATCGGTGCTGTTTTCGATCTGGAAGTCGATAAGCTTGCCGAGGCGGTCATAGTTGATTGAACCGTCGGCATTGAACGGAGTGATGATAGCGATAGCAGCTCCGGTGAAAATAGTATTTTTCATAAAAACTCCTTTCTGGATAATTCGGAATTCGGAATGCGGAATTCGGAATTAAGGTGTTCGCTGACGCTCACTTATTAAAAAATGAGCGCCGGGATTTTGTCTGAAATGCAAATTACATAATAATTCAGTTTGATTTCTGGTGTTTTGTTATAGAGACAAGAATTTTTATCAATTCCGAATTAATCAAAGTAACCTTTTGCAGCAAGAAGCTCAGCAAGCAACACACCGCCGCCGGCTGCGCCTCTGAGGGTGTTATGGGAGAGGCAGACGAACTTATAATCATACTGAGTATCCTCACGAAGTCTGCCGGTAGAAACAGCCATACCGCCTTCGAGGTTTCTGTCCAGCTTAGCCTGCGGACGGTCATTTTCCTCGAAATAGTGGATAAACTGCTTAGGAGCGCTGGGCAGATTGAGCTCCTGGGGAACGCCGCTGAAATCCTTCCAGAGCTGGAGAATTTCCTCTTTGGAGGGCTTATTCTCGAAGGTAACGAAAACAGCAGCAGTATGACCGTCAGAAACGGGAACTCTCAGGCACTGAGTAGTGATAGAAGGCTCCTGAGCCTTAACGATTTCATTGCCCTGGATAGTACCCCAGACCTTAAGGGGTTCCTGTTCAGATTTTTCTTCCTCGCCGCCGATATAGGGAATGAGGTTGTCGATCATTTCGGGCCAGGTATCGAAGGTCTTTCCGGCGCCGGAAATAGCCTGATAAGTGCAGGCGAGGACTTTTTTGAGGCCGAACTTTCTGAGGGGGTGAAGAGCGGGAACATAGCTCTGGATAGAGCAGTTTGACTTTACAGCGATAAAGCCTCTCTTAGTGCCGAGTCTTTCACGCTGAGCCTTGATGATCTCGATATGATCTGGGTTGATCTCCGGAACGACCATAGGAACGTCAGGAGTGAATCTGTGGGCAGAATTATTAGAAACGATAGGGCATTCAGCCTTAGCATAAGCTTCTTCGAGAGCCTTGATCTCGTCTTTTTTCATATCAACTGCACAGAAGCAGAAATCCACCATAGAAGCGATCTTTTCGATATCACCGGAAGCGTCCATAAGGACCATATTCTTAACGCTTTCCGGCATAGGTGAAGTCATTTTCCAGCGGCTGCCGGCAGCTTTTTCGTAAGTCTTGCCGGCTGATCTTGGAGAAGCAGCGAGAAGCTTGATATTGAACCAGGGGTGATTTTCCAGGAGAGTGATAAATCTCTGTCCAACCATACCTGTAGCGCCTATGATACCAACGTTGTACTGTTTCATAAAAATACTCCTTAAAAAAAATTTTACACAAAAAATAAGAAAACCGGTTGCAAACCGGCTCATCATGAGTTATAATAGAATCATGGGCATATGCAAAATGCCGATAGCTCTCCATCATAAAGCATGATGACAGCTGCATAGCTGTTGACTATACAGCCAGAACGTTATTTACCAGATAACGTCCTTCGGCAGCCTTGCCTTTCACTGAGTACCATTGGAATGGTATTCCCGTACACAGCTAATCATCGCAGCCGCACCTCTACCTGTATATATAATATCACTTTAATTTTATTCTGTCAATAGTTTTTTTAAATTATATAGTTTAAAGCTTAAAAGCAGCTGACAGTATAAATACATCAAGGAGAAAGCAGATAATATGGAATTATTAAAGTCGGATTTCTATTATGAGCTTCCGGAGGAACTGATCGCCCAGACTCCGATAGAGCCGAGAAATGCCTCAAGAATGATGTGTGTAGACCGCAGCACGGGAGCGGTATCACACGATCATTTCTATAATTTATGCAGCCACCTGAAAGAAGGTGACCTGCTGGTGATGAATGATTCAAGGGTAATACCAGCCAGACTATACGGCGAGAAGGTGTCGAACGGCACCTTCATAGAATTTTTGCTGCTGGAGCAGAAGGGTGACAAGCTCTGGGAGATAATATGCCGTCCGGGAAAAAAAGCGAAGGTAGGCACAGAGTTCAGCTTTGGGGGTGGAAGGCTGAAGGCAGCAGTAGTTGAAGTAAAGGACGACGGCAACAGGGTAGTGCAGTTCAGCTGTGAGGGGAATTTTTTCACAGCACTGGAGGACGTAGGGCAGATGCCTCTTCCGCCGTACATAAAGGAGAAGCTTGAAAACAAAGAACGCTACCAGACAGTATATTCCAACGAGCTTGGTTCAGCAGCCGCACCCACTGCCGGTCTGCATTTCACCGAAGAGATGCTTGAAGATCTGCGGGCAAGGGGCATAAAGACTGCCTTTGTCACGCTTCATGTGGGACTTGGGACATTCCGTCCGGTAAAGGAGGAGAATGTCCTTGATCACAAGATGCACAGCGAGCATTATTATCTTCCGCAGGAAACAGCGGATCTCATCAACGAGACCAAAGCTGAGGGAGGACGAGTGATAGCCGTCGGAACTACCACCTGCCGGACGCTGGAAAGCGTAGCGACCTTCTATAATGAGATCGCTGAGCATGAAGGCTATACCGATATATTCATCTATCCGTCCTACAAATTCAAATGTATAGACGGACTTATAACTAATTTCCATTTGCCTGAAAGCACGCTTATCATGCTTGTGGCTGCTTTCATGGGATATGAAAATACAATGAATGCTTATAAGACCGCAGTTGAAGAAAGATACAGATTCTTCAGCTTCGGTGACAGTATGCTGATACTATGATTCTGAGCATTTTCAGTATCAGCTCATCATCAAATAATCAGGCTGTTCCTGGAATAAAGAGCAGCCGGTCTGCATCAGTCAGTGCAGATAATCGGACAATACTGTGTATTATTAAAGTATCGTCATAATAAAGGGGAAATATTCAAATGGATCATGACATTTCAGCAATTTTCAAAGGACTTATCAACTCTAATCCATATCCGGTAGTTGTTTGTAATCTTGAATTCAGGATCATATACATGAACGACTGCGCTGCAGAAAGATACAGGAAACACGGGGGAAGGGAGCTTGTAGGAAAGCTTTTGACTTCTTTCTTCAATCCAGAGGCTATATCCAAGGCAGATATGGTTGTAGAATGGTTCAAGGAAAGCAAGGACAACAACAGAGTATTCTGCTATCATAATGATGAATTTAATACCGATAATTATCTTGTAGCAATTCGTGACGAGAACGGTGAGCTTATGGCATTCACCGGAATACATGAATCAAGAACTCCGGATACTGAGACACCATATAAAATGGACTGATCTCAGGAATAATACGGCAGTGAAAATATCATCAGGAGAAAATATGTATAAACTTTTAAAAAAAGAAAATAAAGCCCGCCGTGGCACTGTGACCACAGTTCACGGTACATTCCAGACCCCATGCTTTATGAATGTGGGAACTTCTGCTGCAATAAAAGGAGGCATATCTTCAGTAGATCTTCAGGGACTTAAAACTCAGGTGGAGCTGTGCAATACCTATCATCTTCATCTGCGGCCGGGAGATCATGTAATCAAGCAAATGGGCGGTCTTCATAAATTCATGAACTGGGACAAGCCGATACTCACTGACAGCGGAGGATTCCAGGTGTTTTCGCTGGCAAAGCTCCGGAAGATCAAAGAAGAGGGAGTATATTTCGCTTCACATATTGACGGCAAGAGGATATTTATGGGACCGGAGGAGAGTATGCAGATACAGTCAAATCTGGGTTCAACCATTGCAATGGCATTTGATGAATGCATTGAAAATCCTTCACCTTATAAATATGTTGCAGCGTCTATCGAGCGCACTACACGATGGCTTTACCGCTGCAAGGAGGAAATGGAAAGGCTCAACAGCCTGCCGGATACTATAAATAAGAATCAGCTTCTTTTCGGCATAAATCAGGGTTCGACCTTTGATGACCTGCGGATAAAGCATATGGAGGATATTGCAAAGCTTGACCTGGACGGCTATGCTATAGGCGGACTTGCGGTAGGTGAAGAGACAGAAGAGATGTATCGCATCATCGACGTAGTTGAACCGTATATGCCGGAGAATAAGCCAAGATATCTAATGGGAGTGGGAACACCTTCAAACATAATTGAAGCAGTTGCAAGAGGTGTGGATATGTTTGACTGCGTAATGCCCAGCAGAAATGCCCGTCACGGAACTGTATTCACCTGGAGCGGTATAATGCACCTGGGAAACAAGTGCTATGAGCTTGACCCAAGACCGCTGGACGAGCAGTGTGACTGTCCGACCTGTAAAAATTTCAGCAGAGCATATCTCCGCCACCTTTTCAAAGCCAACGAGCAGCTTGCCGGACGGCTGGCAGTACAGCATAATCTTTATTTTTACAATACACTTGCAGAGAAGATACGTCAGGCTATCGACAATGACAGTTTCGGAGATTTCAGGGCGAAATATTCCGGACTTCTTGCCGAGAGAATATGACCGCTGAACGTGATTTGAGCAGGGAGGACAGAGATGAAGACCATACTTTTTGATCTGGACGGAACTCTTACAGATCCGGAGGAGGGCATCACAAAATGCGCCCAGTATGCGCTGGCTCATTTTGGGATAAACATAGCTGACCGCAAAAAGCTCAGACACTTCATAGGACCGCCGCTGACAGAGAGCTTTGAGGGTTTTTATGGACTTACACCGGAGCAGTCGGAGCAGGCTGTAGAAAAATACCGTGAGCGATTCAGGGACACCGGGATTTTTGAAAACCGTCCCTATGAAGGCATCGGAGAATGTCTTTCAGCACTTAAGAGCAGGGGAATGAGACTTGCGGTTGCCACATCAAAGCCGGAGATATTTGCATTGCGGATACTTGAAAAATTCGGACTTTCGCAATATTTCGAGGAAATTGCAGGCATATCCATGGACAGTATACGTTCGCCGAAAGCCGAAGTTATAAAAGATGTTCTTGCCAGACTTGGAGTAAGCGATACACAGGACGTGTACATGACCGGTGACCGGCGGCAGGATATCATAGCCGGAAAGAAGTGCGGACTGAAAACAGTTGGGGTCCGCTATGGATTTGCGGAGCCTGGAGAGCTGGAGGACTGCGGTGCAGACCATATAGTTGAAACAGTCGAAGAGCTTGAAAAATTCTTCTTAGCGGAGGAAACAAACAATGATAACAGCAATTTTTGATCTTGACGGCACCTTAGCGGATACACTTGCTGATCTTGCAGATGCCACAAATCATGGACTTAAGGAAATGGGACTTCCGGTTCATCCTTATGACAGCTACCGGTATTTTGTTGGAAACGGGGTGCAGAAGCTCTGTTACCGTGCGCTGCCGGAGGACAGAAAGCAGGATACTGACCGGCTTCTGGAACTTTTCACGGAATATTACAATGAGCATTTTCTTGACAAGACAAAGCTTTATCCCGGGATCAGCGATATGCTGAGACAGCTTTCTGACAACGGCGTCACACTTGCGATAGCAACAAACAAGCCGCAGGATATTGCCAGGAAAATAGCAGCTGGAATAATGAGTGAGTTCAATTTTGTAAAGGTGCTTGGAGGCTGTGCTGAGCGGCCGAAAAAACCTGATACAGCGATAATCCGGGAGATACTTTCTGATCTTCCGGAGCAGGAAGAGGTATACATGATCGGTGACAGCAGTGTAGATGTGCAGACGGGTATCAATTCAGGGCTTCATACGATCGGCTGTGTATGGGGATTTCGTGGACGGCAGGAGCTTGAAGAAGCCGGAGCCGAATACATTGCAGAAAAAGCCGGAGATATAGCAGAACATATACTAAAAGGGGAGTGAAGATAATGGCTGAGAATAATAAGCCTGAGTTATACAGTGAAGAACAGCTTAAGGTTCTTGAAGATCATATAGAAAAAAATTTTGGCCACTGCGAGAATGTATTTCACGAGATATATTCTCCAGATATCCACGTTGACATATACATCGTAAAACCTGAAGACAGTGCATTCGGCTGTTATGAGCTTATAACACTTGGCGCAGGCGCTCACATCATGAATGTACCGGAGGAGTACAAGGAAATGGCAGATGAGCGCATAGAGCTGCAAATATGTCTGCCGCCGGACTGGGATATAAACTCCGAAGATGAGGAATATTACTGGCCGATAAGAATGCTTAAATATCTGGCAAGGCTTCCAATAACTGAGGACAGCTGGCTGGGCTGGGGACACAGCATAGATGTTGGCTGCAACGTAGCGGACAATACAGAGCTTTGCGGAGCGATATTGTTGTCGGTGCCGAACGGTGAAGAAGCAGGAGAGTGCGATCTGCCTGACGGTAATAAAGTACACTTTTACAGTGTATTCCCGGTGTATGAAAATGAGA
The DNA here is from genome assembly GCA_946537565.1 of uncultured Ruminococcus sp. Taxonomy (GTDB): domain Bacteria; phylum Bacillota; class Clostridia; order Oscillospirales; family Ruminococcaceae; genus Ruminococcus. The sequence continues at coordinate 14,300 of CAMNFW010000013.1, forward strand.
TGAAGTACAAGATAGACTATGGCACAGGAAAGCTGCTTGATCTTTTCGGAACATGGCTAAGTCCGATAGTAGATCCGGACAGACCATGTGTAGCATCTTATACAGAAGAGACGATAATGGACAGGCAGGAGTGGCACATACCGAAGATAAGGCAGAATGATTTTGAGCTGGACGAGCTGTGCGGAGTAAGTCACATGGCAATGTATCTGCGCTGGTGCATGGAGCATGATCTTATGGACAGTGACTTTGCAGATTTCTTTGAAGAGGAGATAAATGCGGTAAAGGAAGGCAGACCAGATTTTGATCTGAGGGAATTCATAATGACAGAGCTGGGCGGATTTCTCACACGGGAGATGTTCAGTGAAGAGGGTGCAGCTTTTGCGGAATATTACTATGTACACGGCAGAAAGAAGAGTCAGCCCTGTTATCCTCATGATGTAGACAGATATGCACTGAGCTGGTTTGGTGAAGAGAAGTACAACTGTGAGGAATTCAATGATGAGGCGTATTTATTCCTTCCTTATGACGATACATATTATCGTGGCATGAGTGAATACATAGACAAATACTATGCAAGATTCAGGAAAAAGAATAAGTTAAAATAAAAACTTATTCTTCAAGGGTTGACAAAACTGAAATTCCGTGATATATTAATAACATATAAAAATGCGATGACGAAGAGAAGTAGCGCAGGTGATCACTTACAGAGAGTGCAGTAGTGGTGGAAGCTGCACAGCAGAGCCGGTGTGAATAACACTTCCGAGCAGCAAGCTGAAAAGCCAGAGGCTGGCATCGGGGACTGAGGAAAGGTTTCCGGGCGGAGCGATGACGAGGTTCAGAGCGAAGCGTGGGACGATGATTCCGGGCGGTGTGACAGCTAATGACACTGTACAGTACAGAAGTGGCGCAGTAGGCGAGACGTGATCCGCACGTTACAGCGGACGAAAGTGATCGCTTTTGCAGTTGAGTTCAAATGAACTGACCGCCTTGCGGTAATTCAGGTGGCACCACGGGTATAATGCTCCCGTCCTGTAGAAAATACAGGACAGGAGCTTTTTTATTTGCCTGACCTGTGAAAATAAATATAAGAGGTAGATAGTTATGAAACACACAGATGTAAAAGAGATATTAAGCTCACAGGAATTTGTGGGCAAAACAGTGACCGTATGCGGTTGGGTCCGCACTTCAAGAAATTCCAAGAGTGTGGCATTCATTGAGCTTAACGACGGCACATCACTGAAAAATATACAGATAGTAGTGGATAAGAGCAGCGGAGCTGACTATAAAGAGCCAAGAGTTGGAATGTCACTTAAGGTAACAGGAACAGCAGCTGCCGGCAGAAACAATACTATCGAGCTGAACGCTTCACCGGAGAATATAGAAGTTCTCGGCGAGTGCCCCACAGATTATCCACTCCAGAAAAAAGGACATACTCTTGAATTCCTCAGAAGTATGCCGCATCTTCGAGGCAGATCGAACACATTCAATGCAGTATGGAGAGTACGTTCAGTACTGGCAGCTTCACTGCACAAATTCTTCCAGAGCAACAATTATGTATATGTGAACACACCGCTTATCACAGGCAGTGACTGTGAGGGAGCAGGAGAAATGTTCCAGGTAACAACCATTGGATATAACAATGAGTATAAAACTGAGGAAGAGTATTATGCAAATGATTTCTTTGGCAAGCGTGCAGGTCTGAGCGTTTCCGGACAGCTGGAGGGCGAAGTAGCAGCAATGGCAATGGGAAAGATCTATACTTTCGGACCTTCATTCAGAGCTGAGAACAGCAACACTCCGAAGCATCTGGCTGAATTCTGGCACATAGAGCCGGAGGTAGCATTTGCAGAGCTGGACGATGTAATTGAAATAGCTGAGAATATGCTGAAATTTGTAATTCGTGAGCTTCTGGAAACTTGCCCGGACGAGATCGCATTTTTTGATGCACATTTTGAAAAGGGACTTAAGGCACGACTTGAAGAGCTTATCTCACATGATTTTGGAAGAGTGACATACACCGAAGCAATAAAGCTGCTCCAGGAATCCGGAGAAGACTTTGTATATCCCGTAGAATGGGGCTGTGATCTCCAGACCGAGCATGAGAGATACATTTCAGAGAAGGTATTCAAGAAGGCAGTATTTGTAACTGATTATCCGAAGGAGATAAAGTCATTTTACATGAAGCAGAATCCTGACGGAAAGACAGTTGCAGCAGTTGACCTGCTTGTACCTGGAGTTGGCGAGATCATAGGCGGCAGCGAGAGAGAAGCAGATTATGACAAGCTTGTGGCAGCAATGAAGGAGAGGAATATGAACCTTGACCTTTACAGCGATTATCTTGACCTCAGAAAGTACGGCTCAGTGCCACACGGCGGCTTTGGACTTGGATTTGAGCGACTTATCATGTACACAACAGGCATGGCAAATATCCGTGACGTTATACTTTATCCCAGAACAGTCGGCAGCATAAGATAACAGCAAGCTGAGAACTGAACGTATCAGCATTAACGGGAAGAATGATTCAGCAGATCAATTTTCCCATGCAATAAACCAACAGGAAACGTCAATGGCGCCGTTTCTTGAATATATTTACAAAGGAATGATATTTATGTCGAGATCACTTTTTATACCTGAGGGCTACAGTTCAGCCCTGACACTGAGGGAGACACAGCACGCAATAAAATATATCAAGGATATATTTCAGCAGGCACTTTCCTTTGCACTTACCCTTGACCGTGTATCCGCACCGCTTATCGTCCGCAAGGGCAGCGGTATCAACGACGACCTGAACGGAGTGGAGCGCAAGGTAGATTTCACTATAAAGGAAATTGACGGTGAAGGAGAGGTAGTGCAGT
>CAMNFW010000014.1 GCA_946537565.1 uncultured Ruminococcus sp.
TCTCGTTAAAGACGGAAATGTTGAAACCGCTGCTATTGGCGAATCTTGGGATAGCACCGCTTTTGGACGCAATGAGACTCTACAAGAATTATTTTATAATGCAAAAGATGAATTACAGGAATTTGTTGATACTACGACAACTATTGCTGAGACTACTATAGCAGAAACTACAACTGTCGCAGAAACTACTGTAGTTGAAACTCAACCTGCTGCAACATCATCAGCTGATCCTTATGCTGCTATAAAACAAGAGATTCTTGATAGCGTTGATAACGAGCACTATAGCGGAAAGAATTCTCATATTGAAAACGCTCCTTCTGATATGCGCTTCTACAATATGAGCGAGCGTTATAATATGAACGTATCCTCGCCGACTGTTTATGAAGGACCGGGAACAAATTATTCTATAATTGAAGTTTATTCGGATTTCTTCTGGGTGTATGGTGAAAACTCCGATTGGTATTATGTTGAATGGGGAGAAGGAAACGGCGCATTTAGTCACTGCTGCTATGGATATATGAGCAAGAGCAGTAATAATAATTCTGCCGCAAAGTATACTGAATATGACACAAGTGCGGCAGGCAGTGATTTCTCTTTCAATAATGAGCCGTATTCAAGAAAGGTAAGAACAGAAAGCGGAAATCTTAACCTGCGTGCAGCTCCCTCAACATCTGCTGAAATTATCATAGAAATGCCTAAGGATTCCAGTGTAAGTTTATGGGGTGTTAACTCTGAATGGGCATATGTAAGCTATACCGTAAATGGTACTACCTATTACGGATATGCAAGCAGGCAATATATAGGTTTACCGTAATCGACGTTTGACCGCTCTCATTTTACGGGAGCGGTCTTTCTTTGCCCTGACCACCGGCAGATCTTAGCCTTCACCTCTTTTTTTCCGTGAACATTCTCTGTAACTGGAAAGCGTTGTTCCCTCATGCGCCTTGAATTGCTTGGCAAAATGTGCATACGAAGAATAACCGCATAGCTCTGCGATCTGTGCAATTGAACAGTCTGTATTTAAAAGCAGGTCTTTAGCTTTTTGCAGACGAAAGCTTATCAAAAAATAATCACCCTCTCTGTTGATATGAAATATTAAAAGCAGCGGCAATTCAGTTTGAACTTCCGCTGCTTTTATTTGCCGCTGTAAAATCTATTCCGCTAAAATTAGAAAGTCCCGGACTTATGCCTGGGACTTTCTGACTGAAAATCTATTTGCACGCCGTATCGGTGTAAATTTCATTTCCTGTGGAATTAGTCTTCCTTCTTCTTCATTGTGAATGCAACTGCTGCTGCCTGAGTTGTTGTTTCTACTGCCTCTGTTGTAAGAGCTCAGGTGAAAAAGCTGTAGTTGTTTCAGCAACTTCTACAGTTGTAGGCTCTGCTGCTGTTGTAGGCTCAGCATCAGCTGCGCCCTCTACTGCGAATGAACTCATAGCACCTGCAAATGTGAGTGATGCAGCCATAGCTGCCGCAGCAATAATAGATACTGTCTTCTTCATAAAGTCATTTCTCCTTTTTTACATTACAGATTAGATTTTCATTCGGTGGGGTGTTCCCCCTTCCGTGATTATATAATACCTTGATTTTCCGCCGTTTTCAATATTCAATCCAGGCTCATTCTGATGCTTAGGCTACAAAACCTGTCCATAATGTAAAATATACTACACAGCCTCATTGAATTGATGCTGAATATTCCGGAGAATTATTATTTATCACCTTTACTCTTCATAATGATGATCTATCACTGTCCTCAGATTGTCATAGATAAATGTCTGCGCCTGTTCAGAATAAAGATTAAGGATATATTCTCTGCCGTCAGCGCTTTGCTTCTGGTGAGAGGTTATTCCGATGCTCTCACCCTCTGCTGATGCACATCTGCGCCCCTGAGGATCTTTCGTTATCATTCCTATGCTTTCCAACCAGTCGTTTATCCATGCCGCCTGCATTCTCTTAGAATTGTTAGGCTCGATCACACGGTTTATCTCAGCTGCAATTTCACTGACACGGCATTCTTCACTATTAGGACTTAGCTGTAAAAGCTGCTCGTCTGTAATATATGCCCGAACCCTTGAATTTCTCTGCTCAGTTACACTGTCACTGTAATGCTTCTCTATCACCACCCTCAGATTGTCAAAAATAAATGTCTGAGCCTGTTCAGAATAAAGATTAAGGATATATTCTCTGCCGTCAGCGCTTTTTCTAAGGTGAGAGGTTATTCCAATGCTCTCACCCTCAGCTGATGCACATCTTCGCCCCTGAGAATCTTTCGTTATCATTCCTATGCTTTCCAGCCAGTTGGTTATCCACGCCGGCTGAAGCTTCTTTGAATTGTTAGGCTCGATCACACGGTTTATCTCAGCTGCAATGTCACTGACACGGCATTGTCCACTCTTAAGCCTTAGCTGTGAAAACTGCTCGTCTGTAATATAAGTCGCAGCCTTTGCAGTCTTCTTCACAGAATCCGGCAATGAGATCTCAGCCGCTTCCGATACTTCTATCTGCCGCCCAAGTACACTGGAAATATATTCAAAACAGGCTATTACCCGGCTGTCTCTTACTATATCATCTTCCTTCACACGCATACCAGAATTCGGGTCAATGCCGCAGGACAGCTTGTCCATGTAAAGCTTTGCCCGTTTTAATTTGTTTATCTCACTCATCTTTATTCACCTTTCCGCTGCAATAAGCTGTACTGAGTTTTAAAATGTATATCCTCGCTGAGTATTTAGCTGAGCAACTGTCCACTTTATTCCTTTAGCTATCCTGTTTTCCGGTTCGTTGAAATGTCCGCCCTCGTTCCATTCAAGAATGTGACGGGATACATTTTTATCTCCGCAGATAATGTCATACTGTCTGCGTGTGCAGTCTCCGACAGCTCCCATTGTTTTGTCACGAGCCTTTTCCTCTCTCCTGCCAAGACTTAAATATACCGTACTGTCTACGGGTGCGCTCCGGCTTTCAGCATAATCCGTCCAGCCTCCAAACCACAGCGAACCTGAACTGCTTATCACTCCGCTGAATTTACTGCTCTCATAAAATGCCCAAAGACTGAAAAGTCCTGCCAGTGAATATCCGCAGATAATTCGCTTTCCGGTCAGTCCATACTCTTTCTCAGCACTGACTATACATTCATTTTCAAGCCAGCTAAGAGTGTTTCTTCCACCGCCGGAAAATGATGTTTTTCTGTTCAGCGTAAACTCCCAGGGCGAAAAATCTGTGTTCCAGTCCTCTGCCTCAAAAATAATATAGTTGCATTTCACATCTCTGCAAAGAGCTATGACCTTTTCAGCAGTCTCAGAGCTTCCCTTCATTTCTCCCCAGTATATCGTTGGGAGATCAGTGCCGTTTATCAGGATATGACAGGTCCTGCCTGAAATATCAGCTGTTTTCATTATTTTTATTCCTGCCCTGTCTGCCAAGTATCGAAAGAGTTCGCCCGTCATCTTTTCCGCCGCAGAATTTGTCAAGCACCTGCTGAAACAGTTTATCCTCTGGTGCAGCCGTTTTGAACAAGGTCATGCACGACCTCAGCTTATACGCATCTGGTATTCCAAAAACATTTACAGGATCGTCACTGTCTATGTCCAGCAGCATTGAAGTTATCTCCCTGAGCCTTGAACCAAGAACCGGATGTGCATAATAATCCTTTGCCTCAGCCAGGTCGCTTATTGAAAAATATACCGTTTTACTGCTGTTCCCCAGTCCCTTTATCTGCGGAAACACATACCACATCCAGCATGAAGCCTTATATCCGTTCTTCATCTCCTTGAATGCAGCTGCATAGGTTTCGCCAAAGCTAAACCCATAATTCTGTGCATCTATGAACCTTTGCAGCTCTGTTAGCCTGAATTCTATCCCAAGTGCGCCGTATTCCTTCTGCTTTTCAGGAGAATAATATCTGTCCATATAATCAGCAGGTCCTTCCTCATCAGCTTTGAAGCCGCATTTCTCCTTCGGCAAGGCTTTAAACAGCTCCTCAAAGCTGTCATAGCGGTGCAGAGCAGTTACCCGTACTGTTACCAGGCGGCCAGGGGCATTTATATCCTTAAACTCTATAAAATCACCGATGCTGACCTGCTGCCGCTTTTCGTCATTCAGTCTAAGCTCGATAGTCTTTTTCCCGTCGATGATGGCTGAAAATGGTTTGTTGTTAAGTCTCATTTTATGCAGCATTTTCATTCACGCTCCTTTTATTGAATTATAACATATTTTTTCAACACAGTCAACATCATGTACTTAAAAATGTACATCCTTAGTTGCTATATTCTCACGGAATCTGATATCATGCTCCGCAAAAAGCATCGTCGGACGATATGTTTCCAGCAGCCTCTCTATCTGTATCCTCGAAAAAATGTCTATATAGTTCAGCGGCTCGTCCCATATGCAAATATTTGCCGGGGTTATTATACTCGCTGCCAACAGCACCTTTTTCTTCTGACCTGCCGAATACTCCGATATATCCTTCGCAAGCTGCCCACGGCTGATATCAAGCTGCCTCAGCACTGTGCAGAACAAGCTTCTGTCAAGTCCTCGCTCTTCACAAAATTCAGATACACTGCCGTGAAGAAACGATGTATCCTGCGGAATATACGATACCACAAGCCTTGATGCGGTTTCACATATTCCGCTGATGTGCAGTCCTTCCTCCTGCGGTATAACTCCGGCTGTCTGTAATATCAGCTTCATGAGAGTTGATTTTCCGCAGCCGTTCATGCCGCACAATGCTATGCGCTCTCCCTGCTTTACGCTGAATGTCAGCCCTTCACACACCGGTCTGGCTGCGCCTTCATACTGCATCGTAAGATCACGGACTGTGATAAGCGTTTCCTTATGATGTGCCAGCTGTGTCATTTTAAGCAGCGGTGTTTCTTCAATGTCCTGCAAAAGTCCTTCCTGCTCGGCTATTTCCCGTTCTATGCGCCTTTCTGTGTTTTTTACCCGGCTCTGCATTTTCTTGGTCTTTGAACCAATAAAAGACCGGGTGCTGATGCAGCGGTCATGCTCCCTGACCGGATCAAATCCTATTTTGGTTCGTTCATTTTTATCCGCCCATTCATCTGTCTGCTGCGCCGCCTTCTTTAGCTTATTTATCTTTTTACGGTGCTTTTCATTCTCAGCCAATGCAAACTGCTCACGCCGCTGCTGATTTTCCTGCCAGCATGTAAAATTTCCGCTCTGCACCATTATCGTCCTGCGGTTGAGTACAAGTATATGATCTGTACACGCATCAAGAAGATCACGGTCATGGGATACAAGTATAAATCCCTTTTTCGCCGAAAGATACTGCCGTACATTTTCCCTCGCCTGTGAATCAAGATGATTGGTAGGCTCGTCTATAAGCAGAAAATCGTTTTCCCCTGAAAACAATATCGCCAGCAGCACCTTTGTACGCTGTCCGTGGCTCAGTGTATCGAATGGACGATACAGCACCTCTGCATCTTCTTTCAGCTCCGACAGCTCACATATTACCCTCCAAAGCTCACAGCTCTCACGAAGCTCTTCCGCAAATTCCGCTGCGGTCTGCTTCATCTGCGCTGCAGTAACTGTATACGGAAAGTATACAGCAGGTATTGAACTTGTGAGCGTTCCCCTGCCAGTTATCTCACCCGTCAGCAGCCGCAGAAATGTGGTCTTTCCTTTTCCGTTTCGCCCGATAAGTCCCAGCTTCCAGTCAGTGTCGATCGTGAAAGCTGCGTTTTCAAAAACCGGTTCCGGTGAACCTTCATAGCTGAACGAGAGATGATCTGCTCTTATCTGTGACATACAAATTCCTCCTTCGATGTTCCGCATACAAAAAAACGGAACTGCTTGCTGCCAAACAGTTCCGTTATGTTCTGGTTAACCTCAAAGTTCCGGAGTGCGATCCCCGGCTCGTCACTAAAGTATACTCACACCTGCCCCCCAAAAATCCGTCAAACGGTTTTACGGCTCTCAGATGCTGTATATATAAAAATGCAAAAAGAGGTTATGAGAACATAATCCACTTTTGGCAGCACAAATCTACAGTATATGATCTTTCACATACTGTCACTGTTATTCATGCGATCAAAAGTGAATTATTTTTTCATCCTCTCACCTCTCTCAGAATTATGTAATGATTATATCACATCGGTTTTGGATTGTCAAGCTTTTTATCCGCAGTATTGATTATTTCTTTTTGATATGTTATAATTGATCAATACCACTTTAAAGGAGATGATAAAATTGAAAGAATTATCAAAATATCTGTGTCTGCTCCTGCGCCACCAGCCCGAAAAAGCTGACCTGGATATGGATCGTCACGGCTGGGTCTCTGTGGACAGACTCATAAAAGGTGTAAATCAGCACAGCAGTTTTAAGCTTGACCGTGAACTGCTGGAGAAGATCGTTGACGAGGACGGAAAAGGACGCTACAGATTCAATGATTCTCACGATAAGATCAAATGCTGTCAGGGACATTCTGTTCAATGGGTCGAGCCTGAGCTGATATGGTGCGAGCCGCCGGAATTTCTCTATCACGGCACAACGGCCCAGGCTCTGGAGGCTATCCTTGAAAGCGGCAGCATCAAAAAAATGAAGCGTCATGCTGTTCATACTCAGGCTGATATTAATAAAGCCTGGCAGTCTGCTGAACGCTGGCACAAAACTCCGGTCGTGCTTAAAATTGCCGCTTCAGAAATGTTCCGGGACGGCTATAGATTCGGTGTCACTGAAAATGAAGTCTGGTGTACCGAGGAAGTTCCGGTGAAGTATATCTGCGGCAAAATATACAATAAGGAATAATTCTTTCCGCATTCATTCTTATGATGAATGCGATTTTTCTTTTGCTTCACTTTTTATCTTAAGAACACCTCGGACAGCCCGTTCGCTTAGCTGCCGGCTTAAAAATTCAGATGCCCGTCTGCTTAATGCTGGACGCTGTCCCTCCAAAAAAACCGCAGCACCTGATTTTTTCCAGGCACTGCGGTTTGTATTATCTGTCAGAATTATTTCTTATGAGAATTAGTCCTCTTTCTTTCTGAGTGCAAATGCTACTGCTACTGCTGCGAGAGCTGCGCCGGCAACAGGCATTGCAGGGAATGAATCACCGGTCTTAGGTGAACCATTCTTGTTTGCAGCTTTAGTTGTACCAGCTGCCTTAGTTGTAGTTGCAGCTGCTGCCTCACGAACAAGACGAGCCTGTCCGCCGTTTCCGATTGAAATCTCCTTTGTATCGCTGTGGTATACACCGCTGAAGTTTACAGTATCTCCTGTGCAGAAGTTGATCGTTGTTAATACTGTGCCGCCAATGTTATCCTCTGTGATCTTAACAGTACCAGTTGTTGTCTTGCCGGCAGCATCTTTGTAAGAATATGTACCGTCAGCCTTGATCTCTACAGTACCGTTGTTCTTAGAAGCCTTGTCAACAGTTGTATTACCGTCTGCAACCTGATATGTCCACTTGCCAACGTAATCCTTTACAGTTGAAGCAGCGTTGGTTGTTGTAACAGCAGCGGTTGTAGCAGGTGCAGCTGTAGTAGTTGTATCAGCAGCTGTTGTAGTTCCAACAGCAGTTGTTGTTGTCTCAACAGCCTCTGTAAGAGTAGTTGTTACTTCCTCAGCAGGATCAGAAGCTACTGTAGTAACATCAGGATTTCCCTCTTCAACTGCAATAGTAGTTGTTACAGCCTCAATGGGCTCCTCATCAGCAAATGAATTCATGGCACCAGCCATTACAAATGAAGCAGTCATAGCTGCTGCGGCAACGAGTGAAAATGTCTTTTTCATAATTAATATCTCCTTTATATTTTAGTATTGCCGTTTTTTACGGCTTCATTATATATAATCGGAGCCGGACAGAAAAATAAGACAAAATTTCAAAAAAATTTTTTAAAATTGTTAGCTGCTGCAAACATATTAATTTTCACTCTGCTTTTGCTGTAAACACTGTCACTTATCTGTCTTATCCATAAGCTCCGGCAGCAGACTGAATCTTTCAAGCTCAGTGACCGGCTCCGATATCGTGCCAAAACCATATGCCGCATGGATAAATTCAAGTCCGGCCTTCATTGTCGCTTCATAGTCTCCCTGTATGTCACCCACATACCAAGCCTTGTCCAGAGAGTTCCGCTCTGCAATAAGTGCTATATTATCGCCTTTCTCCTTAAGATTGTTTCCGTAGCACTCAATGTCGTCAAAATATTTTCCGAATCCGTAATGCTCCAGAAATGCTTCAATATATCCGCTCTGACAGTTGCTTACAATAAATAAATGATATTTTTCCTTAAGCTGCTTTAAAGTCTCTTCCAGCTCGGGATACAGCTCTCCGCCTTCTCTGCGGAGATAATCATTTTCATTGTCACAGCACTGGTCAAGCAGCGGCATTCTTTCTCCTTCCGGAAGATCAGCAAATATTATATCCGCTATCCTGTCCATCGTAAGTCCCATTACACCAGTTATATCCTTTTTCGTCAGCGCCGGACGCTTGTATCCCAGCGACCTTATGCGCTCATTCCAGGCTTCTGCTACGTTCTCCGATGAATCCCACAAAGTTCCGTCCATATCAAATATCAGTCCCTTTTTCATTCTCCTGCCTCCATTCTTTCATATATCTCATCAAGCTGAACTCTGTCCGGTCTTACATCGTCAAGTATCGTTATCCTGCCCGGTCGGACTGTTCTTGCCTTTTCCCATATATCTTCAAACATATCCTTGTTTATTCCGTATTTCCCCGGTGCAGTTTCAAGACCGTGGATCCTGAAATAGTCTATGATACCGCTGGGATCCTGCCCCTGGAATATACAAGCCGGTATGCTTCCCAGTGCTACTGCTATGCCGTGTGATATTTTAATCTCAGGATAATACTCCTCTATCGCATGAGCAAAAAGATGCTCGCTTCCGCTGCACGGCCGTGACGATCCTGCTATCTCCATTGCCAGTCCGCCCATTACCAGCGCTCTTGACAATATGCGTATGAACACTCTGCTGTTCATATCCTTTTCGTCACAGTGATACACTGAATCATAACTCATTCGGCTGAGTGCATAGGCAAAGTCATCTATCATCGCTGCGCTTTTTGAGGCTGACAGCTTCCAGTCAAACAATGCTGTATGCTTTGCTATGGTATCTCCAATGCCGGAAAGCGTCTGTCCAACAGGTGCGTTGATTATCATGTTTGTGTCTACGATTATCACCGTCGGTATCTTGCAGGCAAAGGTCATGCGTGTCCTGCCGCTGGTCTCCAGCACCGAAAATGGTGAGGCAAGTGAATCGTTGCTCAGTGAAGTCGGCATACATATATATACCGCCTTGCTGATGTGTGCAGCATATTTGGCTGTGTCAAGAACTCTTCCGCCGCCAATACCGATTATTATCTTTATCTCCTCAACACAGACCTTCTTCGCAATCGCTACAGCTTCGTCAAAACTGGCGTTTCCCATTGCATATATCTCTGCATCTCCAAAATCTCTGCTGATATCAGTGATTTTTTCCTTGTATATTCCTATGAGAAATTCCTCGGAAATCACTATCGCCTTCTGCCCGATCATCTCAGGGATATATCTCTTAACTATCTCGTCTGAATGAAAAAAAGCATCTTCCTCAACTGCAAGGCATATCGGAAGATTGAATCTCGTATGCTGGTTCATACCGCTGCTCCTTCCGTGCAGCATTTCCACTGCACTTTTCTTCTCTATCCGCTGCTTTTAAGCTCAAGGGTGCCCCTCCCCCCGACCCCCTCCCCATTGGGGAGGGGGAGTTTACGGGGGGCGAAGCCCCCCGTAAACCGGTGTGGGGCTTCGCCCCACACCTTTGTGCTGCGGACAATACTTTTTCATGATGATATTATACCACATTTTATCATTTATTTCAACCACATTGATAAAATATTTTTCTCTTTGCAGATGATTTTCACTTTTTTTCAATTGACTTTTTCGCCGGTTTATGATATAATTATCACAAAAGGAGATGCTTTATTATGAACAAAATCATTTCTCTTATCATTAGCTTAACTCTTGCCGCCTGTACCAGTATCACTGCTTCTGCTGCTGAGAATAATACCGCAACTGTCCGTGATATCGTTATCTTCGATCATCAGGCTGCTGTTTATGACTCCGATGGTAACGAACTGCTCGTTGAACCTGACTGGAAAATCTGGATAATCGCTGTTGATGACCAGAATCAGCGCTTCCGGGTTCAGGTGCCTAAGCTTACTCCTACCGGTGAAAAAGTCACTTATCTTCCATTTGAATATGCTTCTGACCTGAAAATCGTTTCCCATGAGGGTCAGGCTGTGGGCGATCTCGATCATAACGGAACTGTAAACGTTTTCGATATGTGTCTGATTCGCAGATTCTACGCTTACGGCACCGAAACAAGCTCTAACAGGCTCCTCTCAGATATCAACGCTGACGGTCAGTTCACTATCGCTGATGCTGTTGTTTTGCAGCAATGGCTTCTCGGAGAGATCAGATGATCAGACTGTCTAAGACCACCTTTTCTTTACTGTAAACAGTATAATAAAACGGGTACATTTCTGAATCGAATGCACCCGTTTATTTTTTTATCATTTTGAAATTTCAGCGTTTTATATATACGCTCCGGATATGTATATGCTGCGGAAAGTGTCAAAATTAAGCCACTTTCCAAAAAGATCAGGCAGACTCTTTTCATCTGAGGCTCTGTATTCCTCTATGAAACGCTTTATCTCTGCGTCATTCTCCGCTTTGACTGCAAAGCCTCTTCCGTTTACTACCGGCACGCTGCCGTCATAAACGTATTCATCAAATCTCACCAGCTGCTCTATCCTACGGCTGCGTATCTTTACCGCTGTGCTGTCACGAAGTATGATTATATCAAAATCATCAGGATATTTATAACTCCTGCCTTCTACTGGTATCTCTTCTCCTACACTGTATACAGTATTTATCGTCTGGGCATGGAATACGTTGAAGCTGTTTACATCATAGTAAAATTCTTCAAAAAGATCGCCCCTCGCCCTGAGTTCTCCGTCAGTGAAAGCTGCTTTTTCTTCACTGGTGTCGGCTTTGTCCTTTGCCTCTTCAACTACTCCGCAGGCTGAGGTCATGTTTGTTACACGATCTATTAGTATCAGCTCGCCAAGTGTCTTCCTGAGCCTGAATCTGTCCGCTGCAATAGGATCGCTCAGCGTTATTTCACAGCGGGCTATGCTGTTTTTTGTCAGCTTATCTGCCGGTATATGCTCGCCGGTATTGATATCTACTGCATAGTGTATCGCTGTAAGCACTCCCGGTACAAGCTTCGTTCCCAGCTTTACTAAATAGTCCCTTCCGGCTGTAAGCTCACTGTCGTCCATCCATAACAGCGATACCTCCAGCTTTCTGTATGCCGCCAGCTCAGTGGATACTGTCAGTACACTTCCTCTCGATACATCTACCTCACGGTCAAGTGTTAATGTTGCCGGCTGTCCTGCAAATGCCCTGTCAGCTTCCTTGTCCGCAATGAGTATTCCCTTGACCGCTGCGGTTTCTCCGCCGGGTATTATTCGTACACTGTCACCGACCTTTATCTCTCCGGCTTCTATCTGTCCCTGAAATCCCCGGAATGTTCTGTCCGGCCGGCAAACCCTCTGCACCGGCATATAAAATTCCTCGCCTGTATCTGCACTGACATCAACATTCTCCAGGTATTTCAGCAGATCTTCTCCCGTGTACCAGGGCATATTCTCTGAATGTGAGGTCACATTGTCTCCCTCTGTGGCTGACAGCGGTATCACTTTCACGCTTTCCAGTGAAAGCTGCTGCGCCAGCTCCGATATCTCAGCTTCTATCTCCCTGAACCGGCTCTCACTGTAATCCGCCAGATCCATTTTGTTTACCGCAAATACATAATGCTTTATTCCCATGAGACTGCATATCCTCGAATGCCGTCTCGTCTGCACAAGTATGCCCTGCGATGCGTCTACAAGTATTACGGCAAGGTCTGCAAATGATGCTCCGACCGCCATGTTCCTTGTGTACTCTTCATGTCCGGGGGCATCCGCTACGATAAAACTCCGGTTGTCTGTGGTGAAATAACGGTACGCTACATCTATGGTTATTCCCTGCTCACGCTCTGCCATAAGTCCGTCAAGAAGCAATGAATAATCTATCTTGCCGTTTCTGCTGCCGAGCTTGCTGTCCAGCTCCAATGCCTTTTCCTGATCAGCATATATCAGCTTTGCATCGTAAAGTATATGACCTATAAGTGTGGATTTTCCGTCGTCTACACTTCCGCAGGTCATGAATTTCAAAAGTCCCTTCATCAGAAATAACCCTCCCTTTTTCTGCGCTCCATGCTTCCGGCTGCCTCGTTGTCGATCACTCTCGATGTGCGCTCAGACTCTACACTGCTGAGCGTTTCTGAGATTATCTCGTCAAGTGTTGAAGCTGTGGACTCTATTCCGCCTGTAAGAGGATAACAGCCTAATGTCCTGAATCTTATGGACTTAAGCTCAGGTGTCTCGCCCTCCCTGAGTGGGAATCTGTCATCGTCTACCATGATGATATTTCCGTCACGCTCAACCACCGGTCTCACCGCTGAATAATAAAGCGGTACTATCTCAATATTCTCCCGGCGGATATACTGCCATATGTCTTTTTCAGTCCAGTTTGAAAGAGGAAATACCCTTATGCTCTCTCCCTTGTTTATCCTGGTATTATATAGCTTCCACATCTCCGGCCGCTGATTCTTCGGGTCCCAGGCGTGTGATGCGCTGCGGAAGGAAAATATCCTCTCCTTTGCTCGGGATTTTTCCTCGTCACGTCTTCCGCCGCCAAACGCTGCGGTAAAACCGTATTTGTCCAGCGCCTGTTTCAATGCCTGAGTCTTCATTATATCAGTATAAGCTGAACCGTGATCAAAAGGATTGATCCCCTTTTCAACTCCCTCCTGATTTATGTACTCCAGCATCTCTATTCCCAGCTTCTTCGCTATGCGGTCACGAAACTCTATCATCTCCCTGAACTTCCATGTAGTGTTTACATGAAGAAAAGGAAAGGGCGGTTTTTCCGGGTAAAATGCCTTCATCGCCAGATGCAGCATTACTGAGCTGTCTTTTCCTATTGAATATAGCATTACGGGCTTTTCACACTCCGCTGCTACCTCACGGATTATATATATCGCCTCTGCTTCAAGCTCGTCAAGATGTGAAAATTCAGCCATGTCTTCCTCCTAATAATTGTTAGATTTTCTCCGGTCTACTTCTATTGTGATCTGAGCGCCGTCAGCCCGGTCAACGACCCAGCTCAGTATATCTCCCTGTTTTTCAATGTGTACAAGACTGCCTGCTCCGCCTATATCTGCTCCAAGATAAAAACGTATCGCATACACCGGACATTCCTTAAGACATGAGGTGCAGCCCCAGCAGTCCCGGGGATATTTTATGTATGCCCTGTTCTCACTGTCCAGCTTGATAAGCGTTCCGGGACAGATATCGTGACAGCGTCCGCAGCCGATACATTTATCCCTGTCTATCGCTATGCTCATATACCTTTCCTCCCCCGGGTACTATATCCCTGTATATTATCCTTATCTCGCCGTCTTCCAGCTTTGAATCCACATATTTATACCAGTTTTTATCGTCCCGCTCAGGATGATCAAGATTCTCACCAAAGCTGTGCCAGCGGGTCTCCTTTCTTGCACGGAGATGCGCTATTACACTTCTGCATACCGTAAGTCTTTCCCTCAGCTCGTATATATACATCAGCTCCTGACTGTCAGATGCAGTAAGCTCCTCCGACAGCTCATAAAGCTGCCTGATCTTCCTTTCAGCTATATCCAGCTGCTTTTCATTGAAACGATAATTGGTCTTTATTCCGCCGGCATAGCTGTCCATTACAGTCTGCATCGCCTCTTCCAGCTGCTCAGTTGTATAAAGCGATTCCTTCGGCAAAAGAAATCTCTCTGCCTCTTCATAGACTTTTTCAAGACCTTCAAGCTCACCCCTGAGATGCTCTCCTTTAAGATATTCAACTGCCGACAGTGCTGCGATCTCTCCCTCAGCAAGTGCGCCGGTCACATATTTCTGCGGTGCGCCTCCTGCCACATCTCCTGCTGCATAAAGTCCCTGTATTGTCGTTGCCCGGTGAGTGTCTACCCAATAGCCGCTGGCTGTATGTCCGCCTACAATGTAAGGCTCTGTGCCTTCTATCTCTACATTGCTCACCGACGGCATCATTCCGCTTTCTATCCATTTCAGGGTCTGGGAAGGTGCCATGTTAAGATATGCTTTCAGAAGCAGCTCCTCCTGCTCCTGTGTTATCCCTTCTGTCCTGAGATAACACGGTCCTCTTCCCTCCTGATTTTCAGTTACTGTTCCATATACACGCTCAGATGTGGTAAGCCCGTATTTCTGCTCATAAACCTCGCCCAGTGAGTTTATCTGCCTTGCTCCTGCTCCCTGTGCAAGCGTTCCTGTGGGTGCGATAGTGTCCTTGCAGCGCAATGCTATGAACCTCATCTCAAAGGTCGTCATTTCAGCTCCGTGCCTTATTCCCATTGCATAGCCGGCTCCGGTATTAAAAGGCGGATACCACATCTTATGCCGTGAAAATCCTGGATTGTTCGGCTTATAAAGTCCGGCTGCCCCTCCGGTGCATACTATCACCGCTCCTGCCTTTACTGCATAAAAACAGCCGTCCTCAACTCCTATACCGTAGGCTCCGTTTATCCTGCCGCCGGAAGTGTCATAGTCGATAATATTTACTCTCTCCAGCACCTTTACATTCCCAAGCTTCTCAACTGCCGCTGCCAGCAATGGCTTTATATTCTCGCCGTTGATCTTTATGTTCCTGTCGCCACGGGCTGCATATTTTCCGTTTTTATCTTTGAGTATGACCAGTCCCAGCTCTTCAAGCCTTGCTGTGACTTTATTCAATCTCTCCGACATGGTCAGCAGCAGATCCTCCCTGACTATCCCGGCTGCGTCCCGTTTGCAGTAATCCACATAATCCTGGGGCGTTTTTCCCTCGGTTATGTATGCGTTGAGAGCGTTGACTCCTGCTGCAAGACAACCGCTGCGCTTTATATTCGCCTTCTCACAGATGATAACGCTGCGGTCTGAATTTTCAGCGATCGTCATCGCCGCATAACAGCCTGCTGTTCCGCCGCCGATTATCAGTATATCCGTTTCAAATCTTCTGATTTCCATGCTTCACCGCCCTTTACTGGGAATAACCCTTTTGAAAAAGGGTTATTCCCCAGACCCCTTTCCTAAAACTTTTAGCTCTGTAGAATGGTTTTATTTTTACTTCTATCCATTTGATCATATACCGGTAAGTATCCGGTTTTACTCTATTATCAGCTCTTCCTTTTCAGCCTTGCCGTTTTCTACATGAAAAGAATTCAGCACCGGCTCTTCTTCCATAAGCGAAAGTATCAGATAGCTCGCCCGGCTGTCATATGCCAGCCTTATATCCTCCTGGGAAGGTCTCGACGGCGATACCGGGTGGGAATGCCAGTTGCCAAGCGGTACTATCCCTTCTGCCCGCATATCCTTTACTGCTGCCAGCTGTTCCTTCGGGTCAAGAGTGAAATGCTCCTCCGCATGGTCAACGTTTGTCAGGATATAAACCTTCTCGATGTACTTGTTCCCGTCAATTATCCTTCCGGCAATCAGTCCGCAGGCTTCCACCGGTGCTTCTGACCTGGCATGAGCTGTTATCCTGTCAAAGTCCTCTTTTTTCAGCTTTATCATAACCCCAGCCCCTCACATTCCGCCTGCTCATAGTCGATAAGGCTGGTGATCGTGGGATTCGTTCCGCATACCGGACAACTGCTGGTATCGTGCGGAAGCTTTACCTTCCGGAATTCCATTTTCAAAGCATCATAGGTCAGCAGTGTTCCTGTAAGCAGCTCGCCCTGACCTATAATGTACTTGACCGCTTCCATTGCCTGCAAGCTTCCTATAACTCCGCCCATTGCACCTATTACTCCTGCCTGTTTGCAGGTGGGTACAGCGTCCTTCGGAGGCGGCTCACGGAATACACAGCGGTAGCACGGTCCTTCTCCTGGAACATAGGTCATCAGCTGTCCCTTGAAACGGATTATGCCTGCGTGTGAAAACGCCTTTTTCGCCATTACACAAGCATCGTTGATAAGAAACTTTGCCGGGAAATTATCCGTTCCGTCTATGATGAAATCATAATCCTTGATTATGTCAAGTATATTTGCAGAGGTTATAAACTCGTGATAGGTTATCACCTTGACATCAGGATTTATCGCTTCCATTGATTCTCTGGCAGATTCTACCTTCGGCTTTCCGATATCTGCGGTGGAATGTATTACCTGACGCTGGAGATTTGAAAGATCAACATCGTCTGCATCTGCTATTCCTATCGTTCCTACTCCGGCGGCTGCAAGATACAGTGCTGCCGGTGCCCCAAGTCCGCCTGCTCCGATAATCAGCACCTTCGCATTAAGCAGCTTCTTCTGACCCTTTGCTCCTACCTCTTTCAGGATTATGTGCCGGGAATAACGCTCTATCTGTTCATTAGTCAATGCCATACTGTCCGCCTCCCATAAAATACAGAAACTCTATACTGTCACCGTCCTTGATCACAGTGTCCTTGAACTGGCTGTTTTCTACAAACTCATCGTTGATAGTTACTGTAACATACTGCGGTGTTTCCACGTTTTCATCAATAACCAGCTGTTCCACTGTAAGCC
>CAMNFW010000015.1 GCA_946537565.1 uncultured Ruminococcus sp.
AATCTGCCTTTGCCGTCGCAGATCAATTTTCCGTTTTTGAATTCCAGCCAGTATTCCCAGGATTCATAACTGGAGGAATCGTATTCTGCCACATATGACACATTTGCAAAATATTGTCCTTCAACTTCAGTAATACCGAGGAAAGCGTTTTCGCATTCCCATAAGCCGATAAATTCTTCATCAGCCCCTCTTCCGTCGTCACCTAAACCGCCTTCACCGAACAGCTTGACAAAATGGGGTGACGCACCATTTCCAGCATAGAGATCGGTCTTATACTCGCTGCCGTCATCGACAAAGCCCAGCTTATATTTACCGTCATCGCCGTTGAGGAAATACCAGTGAATGGCGGAATCCTCGATTATTTCCTCCTCATAGCTGACAGTGCCTTGAGCTTCGATATTTCCCGAAGCATAATAAGTCTCAAATTTACCGTCAGCGGTAATATGGATATAGGCAGCGGAAGGGTCGCCGTCGATATACCAGTAACCTGCAATGCTTGAAAAATCCTTGTTTTTGTCAACAGAAGAAGGCTCAGTTTTAGATTCAGCGGAAGCTCCGGTTAACGCAGCGGCAGTTGGAGCAGTGGAAGCTGGAGCAGCAGAAGTTGAAGTTATGTCAGAGATGGTGGTATTTTCAGTAATGTCAGCAGCAGTTGAAGGTGATTGAGTTTCAGTGGCAAGCTTGTCAGAATTCTGGGAGCTGGCACTATTGACACCGCAGGCAGTCAGCAGCAAAGCAGCGGCGGCAAGAGAGGTAAACAAAAAGACTTTCATATCCCAAGCCTCCTATTCTAATATTCAATTAATATTATAACATTGTCAATATATATATGTCAAGACAAAAAAAGCACTCCGGAAAATTCCGGAATGCAAGAGTTTAGGATTCAAGAATATGAGCGTTTTGCAATTGAACGTAGGTGTTATAGCCTTCTTTATAGTAGTTGAATTTTCCGGCAATGGTAATTTCAGTGTTGATCTCGGGATAATCATCCGGGTAAGAATAATCTCCGTCCAGTACAAATTCAATGCCCTGACTGCAGCAGGCAGTGGCATCGTTTACAAGAACGGCGAAATACTCATTTCCGGTCTGAGGGTCCTGAAAGTAACTGAAAGGACCTCTGACCTTGACAGTTTTGCCCACATAATTATCCGAGGTATAAACCATGTCATAAACAGTTGCATAAACAACACTTGAACTCATATTAGTGAGATCGACATCATAGCCGGAGCTGTTATAGGCATTTTCAGATTTGAATTTTTCCGGGTCAGCGGAAGGAGTTTCAGCAGATTCTGAACTGTACTGAGCAGCAATTTCATCAACAGTTGAGGTATTGCCGCAGCCAGTCAGCAAAAGTGCAGCCAAAGCTGAGAGTAAGAGGGCTTTTCCGGTTTTCGGCATAGTATTATTCATTATTCATCATGCTCCTTGTTAGGTACGATTTCCGCATCAATAAGCTGAGGATAGTTAACGAAGTATTCCTCATATGAGCTGAAGGTGCCGGTGACAGTGATAAGGCTGCCGGGTTCGGGAAAATCATCAGGATATTTATGTTCACCGGTAAGAATGAACTCAATACCCTGACTGCAGCAAGCAGCGGCATCGGGAATAAAGACTGAGAAATAATCTTTGCCGGCAGGGTCCTGATAGTAGGTGAAATTTCCTTCAGCACGAACAGTTTTTCCGATGTATCTGTCAGGGTTCTGGGTCATATCAAATATCTGTCCGTACATCATGTTGGCATTGAGCTGAGTAAGGTCTATATCGAAGCCGTCATTAGCAAGGGAAGCGAAATAATCATCTGCTTCGGGATCCTGGGTAGTTTCCTGAGATGTATCTGAACTGGAAGAAGCCTGATTACCGCAGCCGTTCAGAAGCAGGCAGCAGGCGGTAAGAATGAAGGCATATTTTTTCATGTCTTATTCCTCCCTGTGAAAGCTGAGATTATCCAGAACAGGAAGAATACAGACATATCAGCGATAACGATAGTTGAGCCGACCGGTGTTGAATAAAGAATAGAAAGGATAATACCGACGGCAGCGCAGATCACAGATATGACAGCCGAACAGAGAATAACACCCTTGAAGCTTTTAAAGAGTCTCATGGCAGAAAGAGCCGGGAAGATGATAAGTGCAGATATAAGCAGGGAGCCAACCAGATTCATAGCGAGAACAATGATAAGAGCGGTGATAACAGCGATCAGGAGATTGTACTTATTTACAGGAATACCTGTAGCTCTGGAGAAATTTTCATCGAAGGTAACGCTGAAAATTTTGTTGTAAAACAGCACGAACACAGCGATCACTATAACAGCCATTATCACGCACATCAGAACATCAGAACGTTTGAGTGTGAGGATAGAAGTTGAACCGAAAAGGGTGCTGCAAACATCGGCTGAAATATTTGACGAAGTAGGGAAACGGTTCATGAGCATATAGCCGATAGCCAGCGCACCGACAGAGATCATAGCAACGGCAGCGTCTCCTTTTATCTTAGTATTCTGACCGGTTCTGAGAAGCAGGACAGCAGCGATGACGGTGACTGGGATAATAATGATCATTCTGTCCGTAAGACCAACGACAGCTGCAACAGCCATTGCACCGAAGGCAACATGAGACAGACCGTCGCCGATGAAAGAGAATCTTTTAAGCACCAGCGTAACGCCCAGCAGTGAAGAGCAAAGAGCGATCAGCAGTCCGACAACGAAAGCATAGCGGACAAATGGAAAGCTGAAATATTCTTTAAGAGTATCAAGCATGATTATTTTCCTCCGAATCCAGGAAGGACTTTCCTATACTTGTTTTGAGGTAGTCCGATTTTTTACCGAAGAAGAGCTGTTTTTTGCTGATATGCAGGATATGGGAGGCATACTGAACAGCAGCATGGATATCATGGGATACCATAATAATAGTGATACCCTGTTTATTCAGCTTAGCGATAAGCTCATACATTTCATTCTGAGCTTTCGGGTCGAGACCGGTAACAGGCTCATCGAGGAGCAGCATTTTTCTTGTAGCACAAAGGGCACGGGCGAGGAGAACTCTTTGCTGCTGACCGCCGGAGAGTTCTCTGTAGCATTTATCAGCGAGGTCGTCGATGCCAAGGAGTTTCATAGTGCTGGCACAGAGTTTTTTTTCTTCTTTATTATAGAATGGGCGCAGACCGGTTTTAGACAGGCAGCCGGACTGAACGATCTCTTTGACAGATGCAGGGAAATCACGCTGAACGGGAGTTTGCTGAGGGAGATAACCAATCTCACCGGCAGAGAATCCGCTGCACCATTTAATTTCGCCGCTGACCTGATGTTTAAGGCCAAGCAGAGCTTTAATAAGGGTGCTTTTACCGGAACCGTTTTCACCGAGGATACACAAGTAGTCGCCTGTGCTGACGGTAAAATCGAGACCTTCTGTAACGATGCCGTCCTCATAGCCGAGGGCAGCGTTTCTGCAAATTATCTGTTCACTCATTTCAATGCCTCTTTCAGGACTTCAAGATTATTTTCCATGATAGATAAATAGGTCATGCCGTTTTTGATATCGTCATCCGAGATAGACTGGGCGGAATTAAGAACGGCTATATTCTGGGATTTGCTTGTGGTATTATCTATAACAGCTTCTGCAATTGAGCTGTCTGAGCCTTCGATAGTAAAGATAGTGCTGACATTAAGCTCATCGACTTTTTTAGCGAGGAAAGCGATGGTATTGAAGCTGGCTTCTGTTTCTGCTGAACAGCCGGAGAATGCGGCATAGTAGTCAAGACCGTAGTCGTTCACCAGATATAGAAATGGGAAGCGGTCAGCGAATATCAGGGTATTTTCAGTTTTAGCGCTTAAGGTATCACGATAGCTTTTATCGAGAGCATCGAGTTTTGAGATATAATTCTCGCAGCCGCTGTTGAAGGCAGCGGACTTATCCGGCAGACGGCTGCTGAGTTTATTGTTTATTTCGGAGCAGCACTGTTCAGCGGCATTAAGGGAGAGCCAGATATGTTCATCATAGGCTTCATCTTCCTCTTCTTCATCTGAAGGTTCCATACCTTCCTTTTCCTC
This sequence comes from uncultured Ruminococcus sp., assembly GCA_946537565.1. Lineage (GTDB taxonomy): Bacteria > Bacillota > Clostridia > Oscillospirales > Ruminococcaceae > Ruminococcus. The sequence continues at coordinate 4,046 of CAMNFW010000015.1, forward strand.
TTCGAGGAGCTTGTTGGAATCGTTGATGCAGTCGAGCAGACTGATAACTGTCATATCATCGTTAACAGCCTCATCGAGAGCGGCATTGACCCATTCATCTGACTCACCGCCAACGTAAATGAACATATCGCAGCCGGAGATACGGATCATATCATCAGCGCCGGGCTGGTAATTATGCAGATCAGCGCCGTTGTTCAGGAGATATGAAACATTGATATTTTCCTGATCGCCGACAATTTCAGTTACCCAATCGTAAATTGGGTACACAGTACAAATAATATTGAATTTTTCATTTTGGGCAGATTCAGGAGCTGAGCAGCCGGTGAGAGAAGAAGCAGCGATAATAGTGGCAGCAGCAATAGAAAGAATAGCTTTCTTCATATTATCCTCCTTGTTCCTGTGATACATGACAGGAATAAAACTAAAATTGATAATCATTTTCATTTTTTGATTATATCACATTAAATATGAATTGTCAAGTAGCGGCAATGAAATTTTTTATGAAAATGAAGTGAAAATTCACAGGCGTTCATGCGGTGATCGCAGTAAAGAAGCGGAAGAGACAGAACAAGGACGGGCGGCGAATGCCGCCCATAAATTCAGCCATAAAGTCTGAATAAAGACTATGCGCCCGCACAAGGCGGGCGCAGCACTAAAAACTAAATCTGCCGGCAGGAATGTGCTGAAATTGAACGAAACATTGAAAACAGCTTAATTTAATGCTATAATAAAAATATAGGTATAAGATGTCAATAGCGATTTCAGGTATGGGGTGAGATTATGAAACCGGAAAGCAGTACGATCAAAGCCGGAGCAGTTGTATTTACACTTCTTGCGGTGTTATTTTTTTTAATGCAGGCATGGGGAGAAAGATATAGTGATATAGTAGTTGTGTTGATAAACTTATGTGTTGGCAGTGGAATAAAGGCAGCAAGTCTGTGGCTGAGTTATCTTAGCGGCTGTGAAGATTTATCACAGGTATCAGCAGTATGTCTGGGCATCAGCGGATTTTTGATGATTATAGTGATGATCATAGTATTTGCCGGAGGATTTGGAGCAGCATTTTTTTGTCTGGTATTTTTTGGCATATCGGTGGCAGTGGTATTTGTGATAGATCTGATCGTATTCATAGGTGTGAAAATTGCGGAGAAGTTCAATAATTAAAAGCACGGTAAAAGGTTAAAAATTATGATTTATTTCATATCCCTTGACTTTTGCAATGATATATTATATAATGAATAATAAAATAGTATCTTATATAATAAGCTTAATTGTAAAATTGAGGGATTAATATGACATCATTAAGATAGACATTTACTTCAGTTGTTTTAACGGCTGTGGCTGCAGCTTCTGTACTTTCATTTAGCTCCTGCAATGGTGAAGATCCAATGGCTCCTGCAAATCTGGAAATACATGATTCATATGCAGAGATAAGTGACGCTGACAACGAAATGGCAGAGCTTGTTATGGAGGGAGTTATTACAAATAACTTAGAGCAAAAGATAATAAGCTACAATGATTTGCCGTATCTTACTATTGACGGTGAAAAGATTGAGACTACATATGAGCCTGTAGACTCTGAGGATTAAGATAAGGTTGAACCTGGCAAAAGCGTAGTTTATAGTGTGGAGTATGTGTTTGATCCGAATGTTGATCACGAGTGGAAATTCGGATACAGCGATAATACCGTTATCAGCGGAATGGAGATTATGTCTGCATTAAAGAAGCTATGAGAAGTTATGAAGGCAAAAGTCCTGTATCTATGGAAGAGATCGAGGCAGTGGAAGAAGAGCAAAAAAAGAAATTTCAAGAGTTTGAAAAGAGCGAGAAGGAAAAGAATTTATAAAGCGTTAAAGCGGAAACAGCGGTTAATATCAGGTTAGGCTGAGATATGAAGGAAAGTTTACGGTGAAGTGCTGAATTTGAAGGAATACAGTTATGAATATAGTTTTGAGAAATGTAGTAATTGAGGATTATGATCTGATCTATCAGCTATGGAACAGCACAGAACAGTCAAAGCGTGCGCTGAATCCTGTTGATGACAGCAGAGAGGGTATTGAAAAATACCTGAAACGCAATCCGACCACCTGTTTTTTAGCCTATGACAGTGACTCTGAGAATAATTCCATAGCAGGTGTAATTCTTACCGGTCATGATGGCAGGCGGGCAATTGTGCATCATTTGTGTGTACATCCGGATTTCCGCCGCCTGGGAATTGCCGGCAGGCTTGTGCATACAGCGGAGGAAGCTCTGCGTAAAGAAGGCATAACAAAGATATTTGGCCTTGTATTTAAGGACAATGAGCCTGCTAATTGCTTCTGGGAAGCTGAAGGTTATACTCTTCGCACAAACTTGAACTACCGCAATAAAAGTCTTGATGAGAATGTTCCCCAGGGAGAATAATCAGGCTTTAATAATAATCAGCAAAATGCAGAGCCTTTCACAACTCTGCATTTTTTTGTTATCTGTTATTCTTGTTCTGGATAAAATCATTTATCCCGGAAAAAATTGTCAGAGCCACCTTTTCCTGATAATCTTCAGTGTTGAGAAGAGCAGCCTCCTCCGGATTTGACAAAAATCCGCATTCCACCATGACGGTAGGATTTTCACTGAAATAGCAGAGAAACAATTCCTTTCCGCAAAGCTTGATCTCACGGGAATTATCCGGCTGGAGCTTTCTGAACTGAGATTGCAGAGACTGTGCAAGTGCCTCGCTGCGTTTATTAGAAGAAGAATAAAACATCTGCGCCCCGTGATAGATCGGGTCAGTGAATTGATTCTGGTGAATGGATATGCACACTGCATTGGAGCTGCTGTTGAATAGAGCAAGTCTGTTGTCCATGTCTGAGCTTTTTTGTTTTGCGATCCCTTCGATGCCGTCATCATGGATAGAGCGGTCAGTATCTCTTGTCACCTGAACATTATAGCCGGAGACAGTGAGGATATCTCTGAGTCTGAGTAGAATGTTCAGGTTAATACCCTTTTCAGGGACACCTTCAGCGGAAGTGCATCCCCCATCAAATCCGCCGTGTCCTGCATCCAGGATTATCACCGGGAGATCTTCTTTAAAAGATGTGATCGCAGCAGGAATAGCAGCACTGTTATTCTTTTCGCTGAGAGCAGCTGCTGCACCCACTGCAAAGAAAGCACAGCCCAGCATTACAGCGCTGGCTATAAATTTTTTTCTTAAATTTTTCATGGTATCACTCCTGTAGTTTTTTGTAAATAATATGCAGATATTTGGTGTGATATGACGGTTAAATGCAAAAGTTACAGGATAAGAGTATGGCAATGTATTGATTTTTTCTATAAACTAATGTATAATATAAATGATATTAATACGAAATCAAAAGAATTGAATGAGGTGAAATCATGAACGGTAAGCTTATTGTTATAGAGGGTCTTGACGGCAGCGGAAAAAACACTCAGGCAGTCAGGCTTTACAGTTATCTTGAAGAGAAGGGGATAAAGGTCAGAAAGGTATCATTTCCCTGTTATGAAAGTCCTTCGTCATCACTTGTGAAGATGTATCTTGCCGGGGAATTCGGAAGTGAAGCGGATTCTGTAAATCCATATGCAGCATCAAGCTTTTATGCAGTTGACAGGTATGCAGCATTCAAAACCGGACTGGAGGAGTTTTATCTTAGCGGCGGAGTTATAATAGCTGACAGATATACGACTTCAAACGCCGTGCATCAAAGCTCAAAGCTGCCAGAGGATAAGCGGAAGGAATATCTGAACTGGCTTTTTGAGTATGAATACAGGTATCTTGGGATACCTGAGCCTGACGCTGTGATATATCTTCGGGTTGACCCTGAGGTAAGCCAGAAGCTTATGAGCGGAAGGTACAACAATGATGAAAAAAAGAAAGATATTCACGAACGTGATGTGGACTACCTTAAAAGGTCAAGGGAAGCGGCAGATGAATGTGCAGAGATGTTTGGCTGGAGGGTGATCGAATGTACACTGAACGGTGAAATGCGGAGTATAGAGGATATTTTTTCGGATATAAAAACTATTGCAGATAAGCTGATATAAAAAAACAAGCTCACAGAATCCGGTGTTGAGATCTGTGAGCTTATTTTATGGGGATCAACAGTATTCCTGGGAGATATTGAGTGAATCCCAGTTTGCATAAATAGCATCTATGACAGACTGAGTAAGCGGAGCTTCATTATCTGCATCAGCAATAAGACTTGGTCTGCGCCACACCCAACCACCATTAAAATTGATGAGATAAGCTGTTCCGTCTGGAGCAGTAAGTTTGTATTCGGGCAGACCGTCACAGCTTATGGCATGGTAATCAAGGCTGTCCAGCAGTGCGAAAACATCAGATGTCTGGACATAATTAACAGGAGCAGGAGGATCAGTTTCCTGAGCAGGAGCAGTAGTTTCCTGATAAAGGTATTCACCAACAGCCGGGGCGGTGGTCTGGACGGGAGAAGTTTCGGGCTGAATTGCGATGACAGTTTCAGCGGTAAGAGGTTCAGTTTTAGCAGCAGTGGTTTCAGGGTTTGAATCATCATCAGCAGCAGTTGCAGTCACAGCAGAGGTTGAAGCTGTTGAAGTTACAGTCACAGCAGCAACTGGTGCAGTATCAGAAATAACCGGTTCAGTTGAAGAAGATGTGTTTTCAGTAGTATTAATTATATTGGCTGTTGATTCATTGATCTGTCCGCAGCCTGTAAAAGCAGCAGCAATGAGGGCAGCAGCGATAATTCTTTTGTTCATACAATTCACTCCAATTCATGATTGTTTTCATAATACTCAGTTGTTTGAAGATTGATACTATCCTGATTAATGATCAGCCATTCAATAATATCATCAGGGAGAATAGCTTCTGCATCAATTCCGTTTTTCCATATCCATTTTGAATCCAGGTTAAGCCAGAAAACTGAGCCGTCATCGGTGGTGAGCTTATAATCCGGCAGACCGTCACAAGTGATAGGAAGGTAATCAAGAGAATCAATACGGGAGAATATTGCATTTTTTTCATCGGCGTCCGGGGTTTGAGGAGCGGAAGCTGTAACCTCAGCGGCTGAAGAAGAAGGCAGAGTTGTGACAGGAGCAGCTGAATAGATCTGGGAATTATTAGTAAACTTTGAGAGCATTTCAAGAGTAAGCTCATATCGTTCATTACTGGAAGCGCAGCCGATAACAGCAGAAATATAGGTTTTACCGTTTCGGTTGAACGCAGCTATAAGGCAATTTCCGGCGTTAGCGGTGGTACCGGTTTTTATGCCGGCAGCTTCAGGACAGTAATAGGGACTGTTGGGATTTAGCAGGGCATTGGTATTAGTCCAGGTGATATTCTCACCAGAGGCAAAAACAACGTATTTCTGATAAGTACCGGTAATAGTTTTTATCTCAGGTATCGAGAAAGCGTGCTGAGCCAAAATAAGCAGGTCAGAGACAGTTGAGTACTGATCGTTATAATCCCAGCCTTCGGGACTGACAAAATGACTGTTTTTCATTCCAAGCTGGGAAGCATACTGGTTCATTTCCGACACAAAATAATCCACAGCCTGTGAATCTGACATGATATAATCATAAGGGCAGATTGCTCTTCCCACGGCAGCTGCAACGGTATAAGCAGCATCATTGCCGGAAGCCATAAGCATACCAGTGAGCAGATCGTACAGTTTAAGCTTATGACCCGGACGTATAAGGCAGAGACTTGAACCAGGCTGAACGAGATTAAGCTCTGAGCCAACAGTGATAACAGTATTGGGATCCATATAATGGAGAGCAACGGAAGCGGTCAGCAGCTTTGTGAGGCTTGCCGGAGCGACTTGCCGATTGATATTATCATAATACAGCAGTTCTTCGGTGTCAGCGCAGGCAAAGGCAGCAGCCTGACAAGCCGGAGAGGTAATTTTAGCAGATGTTACAGGGGATATAAGCTCTTTTCTCATAAGTGTCAGGTCAAAAACATCAATATTACCGTCGCTGCACAGATCAGCAGCCTTCCAGTTTTCGGGCAGCGGAGTGTCAGCAGAAAGTAAATATTTTTGTAAAGTGACCATATCGGCAATATCAAGAGAATAATCGCCGTTCAGATCGCCCCTGACGCTGAATCCGGCAGCCTTGGAATTTACCGCCGGGATCACAGCAGTCAGAGTGAGAATAAGAGAAAATGCAATTGAACATATCTTTTTGATATTCATAAAGTTCCTCCTTTACGTTCCGGCAAAGAAATAGTACAGGTTGCCGTAAGAATTGTCAATATAAACTGAATCGCCGTCATAGCCTTTACCCGGAACGGGGACATCTGTTCCCTGCTGATAAGTGACAGTTCCGTCAGTAATAAGATAGCCGTACTCATCGAGAAGACCCTTGTTCAATGAAAGAACAGCGGTATGCTCATCGTTGAACCAGAGATCACAGAAAACATCAGGGTCAAAAAGCGATGCAGCATCATGATCGAGATATTCGTCAGCATTTTCACTGCTAATGGTAATATCAGCAGGAATAGTACCGTCCTTGAGCTTATCAAGGGCATTTTTTCCGATAGCAAGGGCGGCAGCACGGTTTTCCTCGTTATTTTCGGGATCGTGCCACCAGTCGAAATTCAGCAGCTCCTGAAATTCCTCGCTGCGGATATCAATGGTTATATTGGAATATTTATTGTCATCTGTTGTGTATTTCAGTCTTGCATACATTGGATATTCGGTGTTAAGGTCAGTACCGACATAAAGGGCATAATCACTGCGGTCTTCGATCTCATATTTAAAGACATAAATTCCGGAGCCAACATCTTCACAGATAAAACTGCTGAGATCAAAAAGTGTAAGCTCCATACCTTTCTTTGAAAGCTCAATTATATCGCTGGGAGTAATAAGCCGCTGCTGTGATTTTTCAGCATTATACAGCCATCTGATCAGAGTGGAATTGTCAGCGGTGCGGATATCAATTGATCTGTCCGTTGTTACAGGAGATATAAGCTCCTTTCTCATAAGTGTCAGATCAAAGACATCGAGTCTTCCGTCACTGCAAAGATCGGCGGCATTGAAGCTTTCAGCGCCGGAAGAATCATCTGAGAGCAGATATTTTTGCAGAGTTACAAGATCAGCGATATCGAAGCCGCCGTCGCAGTTGATATCACCTCTTATGCTGAAAGAAGCAGATGATTTTACATCCGGTATTGCAGCAGAAAGAGCAAGAAATGATGACAAGATTATAGAATAGATTTTTTTATGATTCATGATTCCTCCATTAAGTACCGGCAAAGAAATAGTACAGGTTGCCGTAAGAATTGTCAATATAAACTGAACCGCCGTCATAGCCTTTACCCGGAACGGGGACATCTGTTCCCTGCTGATAAGTGACAGTTCCGTCAGTAATAAGATAGCCGTACTCATCGAGAAGACCCTTGTTCAATGAAAGAACAGCGGTATGCTCATCGTTGAACCAGAGATCACAGAAAACATCAGGGTCAAAAAGCGATGCAGCATCATGATCGAGATATTCGTCAGCATTTTCACTGCTAATGGTAATATCAGCAGGAATAGTACCGTCCTTGAGCTTATCAAGGGCATTTTTTCCGATAGCAAGGGCGGCAGCACGGTTTTCCTCGTTATTTTCGGGATCGTGCCACCAGTCGAAATTCAGCAGCTCCTGAAATTCCTCGCTGCGGATATCAATGGTTATATTGGAATATTTATTGTCATCTGTTGTGTATTTCAGTCTTGCATACATTGGATATTCGGTGTTAAGGTCAGTACCGACATAAAGGGCATAATCACTGCGGTCTTCGATCTCATATTTAAAGACATAAATTCCGGAGCCAACATCTTCACAGATAAAACTGCTGAGATCAAAAAGTGTAAGCTCCATACCTTTCTTTGAAAGCTCAATTATATCGCTGGGAGTAATAAGCCGCTGCTGTGATTTTTCAGCATTATACAGCCATCTGATCAGAGTGGAATTGTCAGCGGTGCGGATATCAATTGATCTGTCCGTATCGGAGCCATAAACTGAGATCATTTCAAGGTCTGCAAAAATCGGTTTTTCATTTCGTCCGTCATTACCGATAAGCAGGCGCAAATTATTGGTATTATCTATATCATACTTCATGATACATATTCCTGAACCGATATCCTCGCCGATAAACTCACTGAAATCATCAACTGTAAGCTCTGTTCCTTTTTTTGAAAGCTGGATAATATCATTGGCATTAATTTTTCTCTGAGGTATACTGTCGGAATCCTTGTCATTATCCTTATTTGCGGTAGTTACGGGAGTAGCAGTAGTTACGGGAGTAGCAGTAGTTTTAGGAGCATTGGTTTTAACAGCAGCAGTAGTTGCAGGGATTGAAGGGTGAGCGGTAGTATTTAAGGAAGGAGATGCTGCGGTGCTGTCGGAAAGAGAGCTTGCAGCCGGAGATTTTTTTTCATTTGCAGAGCTGTCATCAGCAGCAGTTGTCTGAACTTGAAAATCAGTATTTTTAGTTTGAATCGTAGTGACCGCAGGAGCAGTATCCTGATGATATTCAGTGGTCAATTCCTGACTTTGGACGGTTTCGACAGGTAAACTGTCATCAGCGGTAACGGGAGTCGGATCGGTATCAATAATATCAGGTGAGATGTCGCTGTGATTTTTCCAGAGAAGCAAACCTCCTGAGCTTAGCCCAGCAGCGAACACGATCGCAGCTGCAATTCCGGCGATAGTACGCCATTTGCTTTTTTTGTATATTTCAACGCCGGAAACAGTGATGCCGGATTCTTCATTTGCCTGAGATAAACCGTCATTGGAAATGTTATTGATATCAGCTTCATTGATAAGATCCTTATCAATTTTGCTGATAGCTTCAAAGAGTTTCAGTTCATTCATGAAAATAACCCTCTTTCTGCAAAAATGCTTTTAGTTTTTTTCTTGTCCGGAAGAGATAAGTAGCGGTAGTTTTTTCTTTCAGGCTGAAATAACCGGCAATGGCAGCGATAGAATCGCCGTACCAGTATCTGCGGATGAATATCTTACGGTGAAGCTCGTCCTGAGAGCGCAGGAATCGGCTGATCAGTTCACTGAGCTTATCTGTAGATATATCAGCATTCCGGTCGGGAATACATTCAGCAAGCTCGTCCAGTGAAACAGCAAGATCAGAGCTGCGTTTAGCTGCTGAATTGTATTTTAGCCTGTCAATAGCGATATTTCTGACAACACTGCCGAGGTAGGTTTTCAGGTTTGCGGGTTCAGCCGGGGGAATATTATCCCAAAGCTCATAATATGCAGAATTAACACATTCTTCGATATCCTCACGCTGAGAGAGAATTTTCCGGGCTGTAAAGCAGCAGAAATTTTCGTACTTTAATTTCAGCTCTTCAATTGCAGTTTCATCTCTTTTTTGGAACAGTTTCAAAATATCTACATCGTCCATGGATAAGCCTCCTTTCGTGAGGCGAGAGGTCCTCTTATCAATATAGTCGAAATTTATTGGTAGATATTTCACTTTTGCAAAAAAAATCAAACGTTCCTCAGAAATGAAGAGCGTTGAAGGGTTAATAAAGGCGTTCATAAACATTGAAAGAAAGCCTTAGATGTTCAATTCTTTTATGACTAACAAGGCGGATTTTTTTTTTGCTGAAATGAGGAAAAAAGGTATCGCCTTGATATTCATCGTCCAGCTCAGTCAGATACAGCCGACGGGCGAAATCAAGTCCTTCGGAATAGATTTTTTCACCGCCGCAGAGAAAGATCTGAGACTTGAAATTATCCTTGCTTGCACAACTGTAAGCAAGGGCAACGGCGGTATCGAGATCAGGGGCAGTCATGAGATTTTCACCGGAAAAATCCGCTGATCTTGATACAACTATGTTTGATCTGTTGGGAAGAGGAAAGCCGATGCTCTCATAGGTTTTTCTGCCCATGATAATGACATTGCCGACAGTCAGTTTCCGGAAATGGGCTTTATCCTCAGGAATATCCCAGGGTATGGTGCCATGAGCGCCGATGACACGGTTTTTAGCCAAAGCAGCGATAATACTTATCATGATTTTTTCAAGCCTTCGAGCAGCTGCGATACGGTCAAATTGAGAAGCGGATGCCTGTAATACGGCACCAGCTGAGCCACCGGTTCCAGCACAAACAGGCGATTGTGCATATCCGGGTGGGGGACAGTGAGAACGGGGTCGCTGATGATATCCTGATCGTAAAAAATAATATCCAGGTCGAGGGTTCTCGGACCCCAGTGTATTTCTCTTGTTCTGCCGGCATTATTTTCAGCTGACTGCAATAATTCAAGCAGACCGTGAGGAGAGAGTATTGTCTCAAAAACCGCAGCGCCGTTGAGAAAATCATCCTGATCGGTATAACCGTAAGGCTTTGTGACGATGAGATCAGAGAGCCTGAAATTTCTGATAAGACTGTGTTCACTCAGCAGCTTTGCAGCATTGGAGATATAGCTTTTGCTGTCACCGATATTTGAACCGAGGGCAATGACAGCGGTATGCCAGCCACGGTTTATTTTAACTGACACAGATCTGAAATCCATATCAATAGGTGCTTCCGGCTTGCGTATTTCAATGTCAACGCTTCTGACAAGGGGCTGAGCTTTAAGAATTTCAACAGCAGCAGCCTGAGCAGCGGATTCAATGAGTTTGAAGGTATTTTCGGTCATGACCCTGCTGATAATACTGCAAACCTTGCTGTAGTCAGCGGAGAGGTCAAGCTCGTCCAGCATACCGGCTTTTTCGGTATCAAGGTAAAGCGCAGCGTTCACATAGAAATTCTGACCGTTGATATTTTCATGTTCAAACACACCGTGATGAGCGAATATTCTGAGGTCTTCAATAATGATCTTATCCATTTTTACAGCCTTTCATAACAGCAAGAGTCATTTTCAAAGCTCTTGCATTTTCCTTAACATCGTGAACCCTTATGATCGAAGCGCCCTTCAATACACCGATGACATTGGCGGCGATAGTACCTTCCAGCCGGTCATCAGAAGGAAGACCGAGGGTCAGACCAATAACAGATTTTCTTGAAATACCGAGGAGAACAGGCTTTTTAAGGTGTGAATAAAACTCATCGAGCCTGTTGATAGCTTCGAGATTGTTTTCATAGCTTTTAGCGAATCCTATGCCTGGGTCGATAATAACATTTCTGCTGGATATACCGGCTTTTTCGGCAATATCAAGGGACTGGCGCATATCCGAGATCATATCCTCAAAAAAGCAGCTGTAATCAGTGGTGAACCTGTTGTGCATAAGACAGCAGGGGAGATCTTTTTCAGCGATAAGCCGAGCCATTTCACCGCTGTCATATTTCAGACCCCAGATATCATTTATCAGGTCAGCGCCGGCAGCAATACCGGCTTTGGCGACCTTGAACTTGTAAGTATCCAGTGAAACGGGGATATCGAAGTTTTTTTTCACAGCTTCAATAACGGGAGCGATGCGTTCGATCTCTTCATCATCAGAGATCTTAGTATAACCGGGACGGGTAGATTCACCGCCGATATCGAGAATATCCATACCATCGGCAATCATTTGTTCAGTGTGTTTGAGGGCAGTATCAGTGCTGCTGAATTTTCCGCCGTCAGAAAAAGAATCCGGGGTCACATTAAGGATACCCATGATATAGCAGTTGTTTTCGAGATCAAAGTCAGAGTTTCCTATACGCATATCACACCTCTATATCCATATTTCTTTTTTCCGCAGACCAGTTGCACTCGTCCTGTGCCGGACATTCAAAGCAGAGTCTTGATTTTTTATCCGCCCTGTAGAATAAGTATTCCAGTGAATTTTCGGGGTTATTTTTATTTCTGTGATTGACGATAAGGCTGATGATAGCGGCTTTCATATCCTCATCGCAGCCGACCTCAGTGAGGATTTTTTCAGCCACATCTTTTCCGGCAATATCATGAGGAACACCATATTTATACTCAGCTGAACGACCGATATCATGAAGCAGAGCAGCAGCATATATCATATCAGGGTCAGCATCCATACCGGATTCTATGCAAAGGAGCATAGTTATTCTTGCAACGCTGAGGAAATGTTCAGTATCATGGCGGCAGAATTTTCTATCCATTTCCAGCGCTTTCAGATTGGAGATCTCTCTGATATAGCTTTGGTTATTGATTATCCTGTTTGTGAGTTCAAGTTTCATAGATTGATCCACCTATAGCCCGGACGAATTGATCCCGGGCAGTTTATTGATATGAATAAATTATAACACAACTGGTTATGCAAATCAAGAGGGAATGATTTATATTTTGGAACAGTGTAATTCACCGGCAGAAAACTGAAACAGCTGCGGAATTTATTTTCTGGCGGAAAGCGTCCTTCCAGGCGGTATAAAGCCTGACATCATCTTCACAGGGAGCCTGTCCGCAGTTG